>JBJESH010000271.1:2962-9727 GCA_051882695.1 Oscillospiraceae bacterium
CTGCTGGTCAAAAAGGCAATTAAAAAAGATCTGCAGGACTCGCTGATAAAAACGCTTGGAATAGCTGTTATTTTTCTCGGAGCAGCAGGCGCACTTTCGGGAATGCTTCGTTCCGACGGAAACGGCGGCTTTGAAACTCAGGGTACAATGCTGATGATACTTTCCCTTACACTGGGAATTATAGTCGGAGAGCTGCTGAAGATCGAAGACAGAATGGAGTCACTCGGCGAAAAGCTGAAGACGATTTTTCATGCAGACGGGGACAATATGTTCGTTCAGGGCTTTGTGACAAATGCGCTTGTTATCTGCGTCGGAGCAATGGCTGTTGTCGGCTCTTTGCAGGACGGCATCAGTCATGACCCGTCTACGCTTTTTGCAAAAGCAGTCCTTGACGGAATGATATCCATGGTTTTTGCCGCTTCGCTTGGCGTGGGAGTTCTTTTTGCAGCAATTCCGCTGTTTGTTTATCAGGGAGCGATAACGCTTATTTCAGGCTGGGCTGCTCCGTTTTTCACAGACGAGGTCATAGGTAATCTCTCTTATGTGGGATACATATTGATAGCAGTTGTAGGAGTAAACCTGCTTTTCGGCAAAACAGTAAAGGTAGGCAATATGCTTCCTGCACTGATTTTCGCAGTTATACTTGGCAATTGGCTGTAATACTATACCATTTTAAAGCAAACCGCCTGAGAAGTGATCCTCAGGCGGTTTTCCATTTCTTTAATTTCCGTATACCCTTTTTGCTATGTCAACCGTTTCCTTGGCGTCCTTCGCATAGAAATCCGCACCGATCTTTTCGGCATAATCAGCCGTCAGCACAGCGCCGCCTACAACGATTTTGCAGGGAACATTTTTCTCGTGCAGAAGCTTTATTGTGTCCTCCATAGCGCCGAGAGTGGTGGTCATCAGCGCGGAAAGTCCCACAAGCTTGACCTCGTGCTTAACAGCCGCTTCAAGAACTGTTTCGGGAGGAACATCTCTGCCAAGGTCGATGACCTCAAAGCCGTAGTTTTCAAGCAGCACCTTGACAATATTTTTTCCTATATCGTGAATATCTCCCTTAACGGTCGCAAGAACGACCTTTCCCTTGCTGACCGTTTCGCCGCCGCTTTTCAGCATATGAGCCTTTATTACCTCAAACGCTGCTTGTGCTACTCCGGCCGCCATAATAAGCTGTGGAAGAAAAATTTTGCCTTGCTCAAATTCCGCACCGGCTTTATCAAGGGCAGGAATTAGCATATTGTCAACAATATCCATTGTATCGTGAGTTTTGAGCAGTTCTTCGGTAATTTTCGCTCCCTCTGCCTTCAGACCGTTTGCAATTGCAGAGGGCAAGTCCATCACGCCGCTTTTCTGTGCAGGAGCCGAACCTGCGGAGCTGTTTACCGAAGTCGTCATATTGCTGTCCGCATATGCGGCAATAAACTCGGAGGCATTCTCGTCAATATTGGCAAGAAGCTTGTATGCCCTTACCGCACCTGTCATAAGCGCCGCATTAGGATTGATGATAGGCAGGTCAAGTCCGTTCGTCAGCGCCATTTGCAGGAAGTTGCAGTTCACAAGCTCACGGTTGGGAAGTCCGAATGAAATATTTGAAACGCCGAGAACTGTTTTAAGTCCCAGCTCGGTTTTTACACGGTGAAGCGCATTTACAGTTTCCATGACCGCAGCCTGCTCGGCGGAAGCCGTAAGGGTAAGGCAGTCAATGAAAACGTCACGCTTGGGTATGCCGATTTTTTCCGCCCGTGCAAGTATCCTCTCCGCAATGGCAAAACGCCCGTCGGCAGTCTTGGGTATTCCTCCCTCGTCGAGAGTAAGTCCCACAACAGCTGCACCGTACTTTTTAACAAGGGGCAGAATTGCTTCAAGAGAGCCTTCCTCGCCGTTTACCGAGTTGACGATAGGCTTGCCGTTATAAACACGAAGCGCCGCTTCAAGCACATCGGGGCGTGTGGAATCAAGCTGCAGCGGCAGGTCGGTAACACCTTGCAGCGCTTTGACAGTTTTCACCATCATTTCCTTTTCGTCGATATCGGGCAGACCAACGTTAACATCGAGAATGTCAGCGCCTGCATTTATCTGCTCTATAGCCTGACCGAGAATGTAATCAATGTCGCCCCTTTTCAGAGCTTCCTTGAACAGCTTTTTCCCCGTGGGATTTATACGCTCGCCGATAATTCTCGGCTGATTTATTTCCACCGTTTTTGCAGGAGTACAAACCGCCGCTTCAAGCTTGACATCCTGCTTTGCGTATTTCATGCCGCCAAGCCTGCTTACTACCGCACGGATAAAATCGGGAGTAGTTCCGCAGCAGCCGCCTACAAGCTTTACGCCGTACTTTACAAGATTTGCGGCACTTTCGGCAAACTCTTCGGGAGTAACGTCATATGTGTTTGTAACAGGGTCGGGCAGACCTGCATTCGGCTTTACAACAATGGGCAGAGTTGTCCATTTTGAAAGCTCGGCGATAACAGGTTCAAGCTCACGGGGACCGAGAGAACAGTTCACACCTATCGCGTCAGCGCCAAGTCCCTCAAGAGTAAGCGCCATAGCCGACACCGAGCAGCCCGTAAAGGTACGCATATTCTGCTCAAAGGTCATTGTGCAGATAACAGGCAGGTCGCTGTTTTCCTTCGCCGCAAGAACAGCCGCTTTCAGCTCGTACAAGTCCGTCATAGTTTCAAAAACTATAAGGTCAGCGTCCTTTCCTGCTTCGACCTGCTCCTTGAAAATGTCATAAGCCTCTTCAAAGGTGAGGCTTCCCGTGGGTTCAAGAAGCTGACCGATAGGTCCTATGTCAAGCGCAGTAAGAACATTTTCTCCGCAGCTTTTTTTAGCGTTTGCAATTGCCGCAGGAATTATTTCCGAAACACTTTTTTCCGTTTCAGCCAGCTTATAGCGGTTTGCGCCGAAGGTATTTGCATAAACTATCTGCGAGCCTGCCTCAGCGTATGCTCTGTGAATTTCCGTAAGCCATTCGGGCTTTTCGAGGTTCAGAAGCTCGGGAACGCCGCCTGTTTCAAGACCCTTTGCCTGAAGCATAGTACCCATTGCGCCGTCAAGGAAAACAAATTCGTTTTCACCGAGAAGCCGCTGAAATTTTTCTTTTTTATTTTGTTTATTCACCGCAGTGTCCTCCTGTTTTTCTGAATAAGCATTTTTCACGCATCTGGCAGCTTCCGCAGCCGCGTTTTTTCGGCTCAACGGGAGTATCCGAAATACCTATTACCGCCGTTACCGACTTTGTGGGAGTAAGTATCCCTCCCGAGCTTACGCAAAGTCCGATAAGCTTCTCAGCATTTGCCGCCGCAAGAAAATCCTTCTGTGTATCGAGTGGGAAGTCACCGTACCCCGGCGAAAATCGCCACGTCATAAACCTGCCCGTAAAGCGTTTTCTGATCTCTTCCTCCGCACCGTCGCAGACCTGCTCCACCGCCGCAGAAGCCATTGCGTCGCACACAAGCGCCTTTGCCATATCCTCAGCCTGAACGGTGCGCAGAAGCTTGTCTGTGCCGTTTCCAAGAGTAGCACATAAAAGGATAACGCCAAAGCAGCCGGAAAGATGTTCGGCAATATCCTTTCCCCGAAGAGTAAGCCTGTGTCCTTTAAGTGTTATACCGTCCGCAGCAAAGTCCGATATTTCAGCGTATGTCCAACAGAATTTCGGCGCAGCCGCCGAAAGAAGCAAAGCTTCGCATTCGTCCGCAGCAGCCGAAAGCTTCTCATCGGGAACGCCGCTTACTCCCATATATCGGAACGCCTCGCTGCGGTTTATCTTTTCAAGCTCCGCCATTACAGCAGCGACCTTACACTTTCGCTTATCTTTCGTGCAACATAGGGGTTGTTCATGGTGTAAAGATGTATACCGTCAACGCCGCTTGAAATCAGGTCAACTATCTGGTCAACGGCGTATGCGATGCCTGCGTCGCGGAGAGCCTCGGGGTTATGCTCATACCGCTGCATCATTTTTGTAAATTTCGGAGGAAGACTTGCTCCGCACATGGAAACCATTCGCTCGATCTGCTTTTTGTTGACAACGGGCATTATGCCTGCTTCCACGGGAACGTTTATCCCGGCAATGTCCAGCATTTCACGGAAACGGTGGAAAGTGTCGTTATCGAAGAAAAGCTGTGACATAAGATGCTCTGCACCCGATTCGACCTTGATCTTCAGATGCTTGATATCCTCGGCAAGATTTTCCGCTTCAAGATGGCACTCGGGATAGCAGGCGCCGGAAACATGAAAATCTCCGTTTTCCTTTATGAATTTTGTAAGGTCGCTGGCATATTCAAACTCGTGAAGTCTGGGAATATCGGGATTAACATCGCCACGGAGCGCAAGTATATTTTCCACGCCACGTTCCTTAAACTGTTCAAGCTGAGTGAGAACGCCCTCTTTTGTGCTGTACACACAGGTAAGATGCGCAGCGGAGGGTATTCCAAGCTCACGCTGTATATATGCGGCAATATCGCAGGTAGTGGTGTCTGCGGAATTTCCTCCTGCACCGTATGTCACGCTGATAAAATCGGGAGAGAGCGCTTTCAGCTCTGCAAGAGTGTTGTAAATAGTCTCAACGGGACTTGTTTTTTTAGGCGGAAAAACTTCAAAAGACAATACGGTCCTGCCTTTTCCGAAAAGTGAAGAAAGCTTCATTTATGCTGTGTCCTTTCGTATTTTATTCATCATTTCTGCTTGTTCTGAACGGAGCAAGGGGTATACCGTTCTTGCTGAATACGGTCACCTCGCCGTAGTTTGTCCAGTTATAGCGCAGATAAACCGGCTCTGTTACCTCGTGGGAGCTTACAAAAATTTTGTCGCCCCGGAGCTGAGCTGCCGCAGGACAGAACTTCTTGTCGTTGCCTGCTATCTCAAAGCCCACTGCTTTTGCGTCCCGAAGCTCAAATCCGTCCGCCGAGTGTTCAAAGCTGAGCAGCATACCCTCGTCAACATACTCGCAGGATTTGTAAACCGCCCCGTAAGCCTCGTCTGCGGAAATTTTTCCATAAACGTGATAAAGTGCCTGAAGCGCAAGACGAACTCCAACCGGTTCCTTGTCGGTAGGGTGAATGTTTCCGTACTCGCCCTTATCGAGAATTACCGCAATTCCCGTATTTTTCGTGGTCAGGTGTACTCTCATCTGCGCCTCGCGGATAAGGCACCAGTTCTTGCGGTCGGCTTCTCCCCTGTTCAGGAACATCGGCAGCTGAACGAACATAAACGGCAGACTGTCGTCCTCCCAGTCGCTTCTCCACTGCTCAATAAGCAGCTTGAAAAGCTTGTAGTATATGTTCGGCTTATGGTCGTCGCTTTCGCCCTGATAATAGATAAAGCCTGCAAGTGTGTAAGGACACACACGATTCAGCATAGTTTCGTAAACACCGCCTGCACGGAACGGCGACTTTGGTCCCATCGGCTCGGGCCATCTTGAAGGGCCTGCATAAGCCTGTGCGTCATCCCAGCTTCCCTCGGGATTTTTTTCGTAGAATTCGTTTATCTTAGGCTGCCATGCATTGTACCAGTCCTCGTATTCCTTCAGGTCACGGCAGTATTCCTCAAAGGTCTTGCCCTCCATAGCCTTGTCATACTCGTCAACATAGGTTTTGGTATCAATATCCTTTTCCAGCAGCTTTCTGCTTATCCATGCGGAAGCGGAAGTTCCGCCCCAGTTGCAGCCGATAACTCCGACAGTTACGCCGAGTTCTTCGGAAAGCTTCTTAGCGAAATAATATCCCACCGCCGAATAGTTTGCAGCCGTATCGGGAGAAGCAATGCTCCAGCAGCCGTTGCGCTCTGCAAAATTGAAATAGTCATCTATGTATGCTATTTTCTGAGTGTAGTAAAAGCGCACGTTAACGTCCTTGATGTTAGCAAGGACTTCCCTGCCGTTAAGAGCGTTCTGAAGTTCAAGCTCCATGTTGGATTGTCCGCCGGCAAGCCATACCTCGCCTATCATAACGTCGCGGAAAATTATCTCTCCTCCGCTGCTGTCCGAAGCTTTAAGCTCATAAGGGCCTCCTGCCTCCATAGGCGGAAGAACAGCAGACCATTTTCCGTCAGCAGCAACGGCTTCAACAGTCATGCCATTCAGCTCAACTGTAATTTTCATACCGTTGTAAGCACTGCCCCAGATGTTTATATTTTTATTTCTCTGTAAAACCATGTGATCGGTAAAAACCGCCGCAAAATTAAAACAAGCCATAAAACGACCTCCCGTATAACAATGCAGAATATTACAAATAACATTTTAACTCAAAAATCCGATAAAATCAATAGATATTTTAATAAAAGAAGTATGTCATATTTTTATTTCTGCGGAATATCTATGTATAAAACCTGTTTTGGAGGGATATTATGCAGGACAAAAACAAGCTTGACGATATGACTGAAAAATACAAAAACGAAATGATGCGGCTTTACAGCAGAAACCGCACAGCAGCAAGCAAAACGGCTCCGCAGCAGAAAGCCGCCGCAGAACCCGTTCGCATACCCCGGACTCAGCCTGCCGCTATGCCGCAGACCGAAAAGAAAACCGTTCCCGAAACAAAGTCTGCGAGAGACTTTTCAAATCCTCCAATGCCGAAAATACCAAGGGATTACGGCAGAGGAGCAGAAGCAGATTCTGTGCCCGAAACTCCGCAGACTATGAACAATGCGTCAAATAACACAGCTTCAAAATTCCCCTCTGCCAAGGAGATAATGAGAGCTGAAAATAGTTCCGTTCCCGAAATTCCAAGAATGACACCCACGCCGCCCGAAACCGATGAA
>JBJESH010000272.1:0-2384 GCA_051882695.1 Oscillospiraceae bacterium
GTGACCGGCATTGACGAAGACAAGATCAAGGATTTCCTTGCAAAGCGTTATTATGTGATCACAGATAATGCGGAAAACGAGGATTTCAGCATCGGAGATGTAATTACAAGAACTCAGTATAAAGAAGAGGTAATGCTTTTCAACAGAAAGCAGGATGATGAACATCTTCCTGTAATTACTGTTGAAACAGGTTCACAGTATATTGAAAAAATATTCTTTGAGAATATCGAGGAAGCAAATGCAAACGGCGAATACAACGAAATTGCCGACAAGAATAACTGGGTAAACAATCTCGTTTGGGCTTCCGACGAGCTTAAAGCTGAGCTTGCCGAGCTTCCTGCAGGTCAGAAGAAAATCAAGCTCCTCAAGAGACTTGAGATCATAGAGGCTTTCCGTCTTTCAGGAAATAAGCCCGAGTGGATGATACTTGATGTTGTACCGGTAATTCCGCCGGATATTCGTCCTATGGTCATGCTGGACGGAGGCAGATATGCTACCTCCGACCTTAACGACCTTTACAGACGTGTTATCAACAGAAACAACCGTCTGAAGAAAATGCTTGAACTTGAAGCCCCTGACATTATCATCAGAAACGAAAAGAGAATGCTTCAGGAAGCTGTTGACGCACTTATCGACAACGGCAGACACGGCAGACCTGTTACGGGTCCGAATAATCGTGCGCTGAAATCTCTTTCCGATATGCTTAAAGGTAAGCAGGGACGTTTCCGTCAGAACCTTCTCGGTAAGCGTGTTGACTATTCCGGACGTTCCGTTATCGTAGTAGGTCCTGAGCTTAAAATGTTCCAGTGCGGTCTTCCTAAGGAGATGGCTCTTGAGCTGTTCAAGCCTTTCGTAATGAAGCGCCTTGTTGATACAGGCAAGGCTACAAATATCAAGTCTGCCCGTAAAAAGGTCGACAGAGCAGAGAACGATGTTTGGGATGCTCTTGAAAATGTTATCAAGGATCATCCTGTGTTCCTTAACCGTGCCCCGACGCTTCACAGACTCGGTATTCAGGCGTTTGAGCCTATTCTCGTAGAGGGCAGAGCTATCAAGCTTCATCCTCTGGTATGTACAGCGTTCAACGCCGACTTCGACGGCGACCAGATGGCTGTTCACCTTCCTCTTTCAGCTGAAGCTCAGGCAGAGGCACGCTTCCTTATGCTTGCTGCAAATAACCTGCTTAAGCCGTCAGACGGACGTCCCGTTGCTGTTCCTTCACAGGATATGGTGCTTGGTTCTTACTATCTGACAATGAAAAAAGAGGACAAGGACGAAAACGGCAACTATATAGAAAAGGGCGCAGGAAAGGTATTCCGCGATGTAAATGAAGCTCTTATGGCTTACAGCGAGGGTGTAGTTTCTATCCATGCTCCTATCAAGGTTCGTATTTCCAAGGATATCGGCGGAAGAACCGTTTCTAAGCTTATTGACTGCACAGTCGGAAGAATTATCTTCAATGAAAATATTCCTCAGAATCTGGGATATGTTGACAGAACAAATTCTGACAAGCAGTTTGACCTTGAAATTGACTTCCTTGTTAAAAAGGGTCAGCTTTCCGATATTATTGAGCGCTGCATCCGTATCCACGGTACTGCAACGACCTCCGAAGTTCTCGATAAGATCAAGGCTCTCGGATTCAAGTTCTCCACAAGAGCTGCAATTACAGTTGCCGTATGCGATGCGGAAATTCCTGAAGCTAAAAAGGATATTCTTGCAGACGCAGACGCAAAGGTTGAAAAGATCAACAAGCTTTATAAGCGAGGCTTTATTTCTGCAGCTGAAAAGTCAAAGCGCTTTATCGACATCTGGAACAAGGCTACCGATGAGGTAACAGTTGCCCTGAAGGACGGACTTGACAAGTATAATCCTATCTTCATGATGGCTGACTCAGGTGCCCGTGGTAGTATCAACCAGATCCGTCAGCTTGCAGGTATGCGCGGACTTATCGCAAATACTTCCGGTTCAACTATCGAGATGCCTATTCGTGCTAACTACCGTGAAGGTCTGAACATTCTGGAATACTTCATTTCATCCCGTGGTGCTCGTAAGGGTCTTGCCGATACGGCTCTTCGTACTGCCGACTCCGGTTACCTTACACGCCGTCTTGTTGACGTTTCTCAGGATGTTATTATCCGTGAGGAGGACTGCGGTACAGACGAGGGTATCGAAATTTACACTATCAAAAACGGTAACGAAATGATCGAACCTCTCAAGGAACGTCTTATCGGACGTTATCTTATGGAGGATCTCCGCGACCCGAATACAGGCGATCTTATTATGAGCCACAACAAGCTTATGAACGAGCTTGATGCTCAGAAGGTCGTTGACAGCGGAGTTGAAAAGGTCAAGATCCGTTCTGTTCTTAACTGTAAGGCTAAGCA
>JBJESH010000273.1:0-9701 GCA_051882695.1 Oscillospiraceae bacterium
CAGAAACGGAAGCGGTAAAACCGTCGTTTTCAAGCTTATGACAGGACTGCTTATCCCCGATTCGGGAGCAGTAACCTTCAATGGCGAAAACCTTACGGCAAAAGGCCGTTTTATAGATTCCCTTGGAGTAATGATAGAAACTCCCGGGTTTATTCCCCATTACAGCGGAATAAAAAACCTGAAAATCCTCAATTCAATGAGCGTTGACCCCGTGCCTGCGGAAGAAATATGCAAGCTTATGCAAAGACTCGGACTTGACCCGAAAAACCGCCGTCCCGTGCGTACATATTCACTGGGTATGCGTCAGAAGCTGGGGATAATACAGGCGGTAATGAACAAGCCGGAGTTGCTTGTCCTTGACGAGCCTATGAACAGCCTCGATACCGAATCCGTTGCGGAGATAAGAAAGCTTTTCACGGAACTGAACGAACAGGGCGCAACGATAGTTCTTGCCAGCCATATCGCCGACGATATCGAGTCGCTGTGTACAAGAAAATTCCGTATAGAAAACTGCACCGTCAAAGAGGAAAACGTATGAGATTTCTTAAAACCGACCTTAAACGTATCTTTACCGAGCCTGCGTTTTATATAAGCATTTTTCTTGACCTGCTTCTGCTTTTCGGTGCATTTGCGTACTTTACCGCATCGGGAGATACCGAAAATATCTATATACGTTCACAGGCGCTTGCCCTGCCGTTCGGAGCGCCTCTGCTTGCGGCAATGCCCTATTCGGTAATGATAATGCAGGAGCGCGAAACAAAATTCGGCACTCTTATGACCATAAAGCTTCGTCAAAAAGGCTATCAGCTTGCAAGACTTTTCACCTGCGGAATTTCGGGTGCGGCAGCATTGCTTATCCCACAGCTTATACTTTTTGCAGTATGCGCAGCTTCGGGCGGAGTTCCCGATCATGCGTATGCACTGAAAAGCTTGCTCCTTCCCGTAAGCTTCGGATTTGGCTATGCGGCGATATCCTACGGACTGACCTTTGTAAACCGTCAGCGTTATGTGCCGCTGGTAATGCCGCAGGTGCTTTATCTGCTCTGCATATATGCTTTTCCCCATTTAAAACTGGAGCGCTTCTATCCGCCCCTTGATATCGCACCGTCCATATACGGCGGCGAAATAACTGCGGACCGTTTTGTCATACCTGTGATACTCACAGGCGCAGCGGTACTGCTGACACTTTACGGAAAGGCAGGCGGCCGCAGATGAAAAAATTGCGCGGAGCATGGTTCAGCCTTGCCGAGCATATCCCTGCCGCGCGCTGGTGTCTTGCCCTTGCGGTAATTTCCTTTACGGCGGTAGTCAGCGTGTATAAATATATCGACCTTGCGGACATGGCGGCGTTTTCGTCCTTTGAAGCACTGTTCATGATAATTACCGATATAACGAATATCGTGTTTATCTATCTTCCGCTGTATCTTTTCACCGTCTGCGGAATAATGTTCGACAGCGGCTTCGGCGGAATAGAGATACTCCGCTGCGGCAGCCGAGGAAAATGGCTTGCAGGCAAGCTGATAACATATCTTGTAAATACCGTATTATTTTTTGCGGCAGTGTTCATAATCAATTATGCAGTGTGTTCCCGTGCGTTCAATTTCAGCGAAGTGTGGAGCAGCGGCTTTGTAGGCTTCCGCGTCATGACGGGACAGCCTGCCGCAGACTTTGTATCGCCTCCGCTTCCGACAATAATCGCAGCTTCGGCGGCAGCGCTTCTGCTGTATGTCCTTTGCGGAATGATAAATATGCTTGTTTCGCTTGTTACCGACAGGGAAGCGGCAGCGCTTTTCGTTTCGCTTTTCGCAGGCATAGCTTTGGGACTTGCCAATATGACGGTGCTTTCAAACAGCGCAGAAAGCCAGCTTTTAAGGTGTGCGGTACTTGCCCTTGCGTCTGCGGCGGTGTATGTTTTCTGCATAGCCGCAGTAAGGAAAAAGAATTTCGGCGGAAAGAAGCTTTATTAATTAATTCGGAATTCGGAATTCGGAATTCGTAATTAAGGAGTTCAAAAACAGTGAATACAGAGCATAAAGACGGCTATTCCGTCACAAGCGAGCTGCATCGCGGATTTTGAGGGAAACATAATTGAGATAACCGTGTGATTTGAAAGGAGCTATGCTTACGGCATGAAATTTCTGAAAATATTTGCGATACTTGCTGTGGGCATAATAAGTATGCTTGCGGCGGCGCATTTTACCGAAAGCTACGTTGCACAGGCAGCCGAAAGGGAAAGGACCCTTGCCGAAGCGGTTATGAAAAGTCAGCTTGAAGCCGAACTGAAGCGTGCCGAGGAACAGGCGAAAAAAGAGCTTGAAGAACAGGGCGAAGCACTTGTTACCACGGTCATGGAAACAAAGCCGCCCGTTACCGAAACGACGATACCGGAAACAACTGCTTCCGAACCTGAAACGACAACGACCGTCCCCGAAACGGAAACGACTTCCGAAACAGCGGAACAGTCCGACGAGATAATAACCGAGTTTACCAGAGGAGGACTTCTCCCTGCGGACAGAACGGGAATTCCCGTTAAGACCTTGTTCGGACTTACCGCAGAGGAGCAGGAGCAGGTCACTTATTTCCTTATCGAGCATTATTTCCTTGACGGGTACAAATACAGCGAAGCGGAGGAACGTCCCGAGCTGAAGGAGAAAAAACGTCTTGCCGCAGATATGGAAAACAGCGTGGTAAAAACGTTCAATATGATTTTAGAAAACGTCAGCACAGCGGATATTTCAAGTATACTGACAGCAGATTATGCTGCTCTTAAAGCCGATGCGGAAAATATCAGAAACGACTTTGAAGAAAAGTACAGAAACGCTTCTGACTACGGCGAGGAGTTCGGCGCGCTTTATGAGGACAGCCTGAGGTACTTTGACAGACTTGTTGCCGCCCTTGAAAAAATGGAGGTAACCTCACGGAAATACAACGAAGCGTCCAATCCTCTGCTTGCGATCGGACTTCTCACAAGCAGTCTTGACGAGGTGATAATTCCCGAAATAATGGGGGTTCTGGAGCAGTCCTTTGATTTAGTGGAAACCTCACAGGAAATTTTCCTTGAAGGAACTCAGGGTACAAGGCTGCTCACAAGAGACGAGGTAAAGGATATAATCAGCAATCCTGCGCTGGCTCTTTATGCGTAGGATTAAACGGAAAGGGATTTTATTATGGATTCAAAAATTCAGCTGCTTATCGAAAATATTGAAAAGGTCATAGTGGGCAAACGTGTGCCTATCACACAGACGGTCTGTGCGCTTCTTACGGGAGGACACGTTCTTGTTGAGGACGTTCCCGGTGTGGGAAAGACTCAGCTTGCGGCGGCTCTGGCAAAGTCCGTGGACGGAATTTTCAGCCGTGTGCAGATGACCCCCGATATTATGCCGTCCGATATAACAGGCTTTTCAATGCTAAACCGCGAAACGGGAAATTTCGAGTACCGCAAGGGTGCGGCGTTCTGCAATTTTCTTCTTGCGGACGAAATAAACCGTGCCTCGCCGAAAGCCCAGTCCTCACTGCTGGAGGTAATGGAGGAGCATCAGGTCAGCATCGATGGAGAAACCTATGTCCTGCCTGCTCCGTTTATGGTAATAGCTACTCAGAACCCCGTTGAGACCTACGGCACATATCATCTTCCCGAAGCGCAGATGGACCGCTTTGCAATGAAGATCAGCATGGGATATCCAACCGCCCCGGAGGAAGCTGCTATTCTTGACAGAAACGAGTATGAAAATCCGATAAGCAGAATATCCGCAGTGCTGACAACAGCCGATATAACAGAGCTTCAGGAAAAGGTAAAGCAGGTCCGTGCGGCTGAAAACGTGAAAAATTATATCATTGATATCGTAAATGCGACCCGAAGCGACGAGGGCATAAAGCTTGGCGTAAGTCCCCGCGGAAGCATCGCATTGTATAAATCGGCAAAGGCATGGGCGTTTATGGACGGCAGAGATTTCATCACTCCGCAGGACGTCAAGGATTGCTGCGTGTGTACCCTTGCCCACAGGATAATGCTTTCGCCAAAGGGCAAGTCAGCCTATGAAACTGCCGAAGCAGCCTTTGAAAAAATACTTGATAAAGTACCCGTGCCCACCGAGTAAAGGAAACGCTATGATAGTAAAAGTTTTTATGTACCTCCTTGCTATTGCCCTGAGTATAGCTTTTGCGCTTTATCTATCCGCTTCTATCGGCTGGACTTTTGTGTATGTCCTTGTGCTTGCACCGATTTTTTCTCTTATAATAACTTATGTGCTGAGCCGTAAAAAACGTGTGACCCTGAGCGCCGATATTGACCGTACAATGCTTTATAAGGGCGAAACCGTAACACTTAAAGTTACCGCAAAGAACAGAAGCATTTTCCCCGTTCCTGCGGTTAAAGTAAAGCTTTCCGTTCCGAAGGGACTTGAACCTGCCGAAAGTGCTTCAAGCCTGATAATAAGCATAATGCCCCGCTCCGAAGCGGTAGTGGAAATGCAGTATAAAGCAAAGGTCTGGGGAGTGTACAGCATAGGCGCAGAAAACGCTTTTCTGCATGATTTTATGGGATTTTTCCGCTTTGCAATGCCATGTGCTGATTCGGTATGCGAAGTGAAGATCTTTCCCGATATACCCGAAATTCCGGGTGACGCACCGCTTTTAAGGTCTGCCGCAGAAAGCGCACGTTTTGCCGACGACAGCGAGGAAACAAGAGAAAACGACGGTCTGAACCTTTTTGCCGGAATGCCGGGCTATACCCACAGAGAATATACCGAGGGCGACCCCGTCCGCAGGATAAACTGGAAGCTTTCTTCAAAGCGTGATAAATATATGGTTCGTCTTGACGACGAGATAGAATCCATACAGCAGAATATTGTCCTTGACGCCTGCGGAGGAAACGATGTGTACGAAAACGAGCGAGCCGTTGAGGGAGTGCTCGCAGCCGCACTGGGATTGCTTAAATGCGGCTTTGAATCGACAGTCTACTGCCGATTTAACGGCGCATACGAAATCTATTCAATAACCGAGCCTGCCGATGTTTCCGCATTGCAGACCCGACTTGCGGAATACCGCTTTTCTTCCGTTACTGACGGAAAAAAAGTAAGATCACGCATACCCGTTTCGGAAATTTCCTCAGACGGCAGCGCAAAAGCGATAATGCTTTATACTCCGCTTTTTGACAGAAAGCTTACAGCGGAAATTTCAGCAGCCGAGGAGCAGGGAATAACCTGCGCAGTTGTAAGCTCCGACAGCGTTTCGGTGGGAAGCGCATATCAGGTCTGGAGGCTTAACGAGGATTATTCGGCAGAACTTTTATCTTAAAATTACCGAAAGGCAGGAATTATTATGACCGATAAAGAAATATTCTCCCATATTGACCACACACAGCTTAAAGCTGTAAGCACCAAAGCCGATATAGACGCACTCTGCGCCGAAGCAGAAAAATACGGCACCGCCTCGGTATGTATCCCTCCGTCGTATGTTAGCTGCGTCCGTGAAAAATATCCGAAAATGAATATCTGTACCGTAATAGGCTTTCCTCTCGGATATAATACCACTGAGGTAAAGGTCTTTGAAGCAGTTCAGGCAATTGCCGACGGCGCAAATGAAATAGATATGGTAATAAATTTGGGTATGGTGAAAAACGGCGACTTTGACAGTGTAACCCGTGAGATATCCGCACTTAAAAAAGTCTGCGGAAACCATATCTTAAAGGTAATTATCGAGACCTGTTATCTTACGGACGAGGAAAAGATACAGCTCTGTAAATGCGTGACCGAGGGCGGCGCAGATTTCATAAAGACCTCCACGGGCTTCGGTACGGCAGGTGCAAAAATTGAGGATATAAGGCTGTTTAAGGAGCATATCGGCGCAGGAGTGAAAATGAAAGCGGCAGGCGGAGTAAAGACCCGTGACGACCTTGAAATGTTCCTTTCCGAGGGCTGCGAAAGAATAGGTACAAGCTCTGCGGTAAAAATGATGAACAGTGAAGCTGCGGAGAACTATTGATGAAAGCGAGCGAATTATATGAAACGTGTATTTTTGATCGTACTTGACAGCTGTGGCATCGGCAATGCTCCCGATGCGGAAAAATTCGGGGACAGCGGCGCAAATACATTGAAAAGCTGCTTTGAAACGGGAAAGCTGAACGTTCCAAATATGCAAAAGCTGGGACTTTTCAACATAGACGGCGTTGACTTCGGGGAGAAATGCCCGTCTCCCATAGGCTCATACGGCAGAATGACCGAGCGCTCAATGGGCAAGGATACCACCATAGGACATTGGGAGATCGCCGGAGTCATATCCGATGAGCCGCTTCCTACTTATCCGAACGGCTTTCCGCAGGAGATAATTGATAAATTTACCGAAGCAACGGGCAGAAAGGTGCTTTGCAACAAGCCCTATTCGGGTACGGAGGTCATCAAGGATTACGGCAGAGAGCATATGGAAACCGGTGCGCTTATAGTGTATACCTCCGCAGACAGCGTGTTCCAGATAGCTGCCCACGAAAGCGTTGTGCCTGTGGAAAAGCTGTATGAATACTGCGAAGCCGCAAGGAAGATACTTACCGGAAAGCACGGCGTTGGCAGAGTTATCGCCCGTCCTTTCGAGGGTGAGTACCCCTTTAAGCGTACTTCACGCAGGCATGATTTCTCTATCGAGCCGCCCTGCGAAACCATGCTTGACGCGCTGAAGGGTGCAGGCAAGGACGTTATCGCCGTAGGAAAGATAAACGATATTTTTGCAGGAAAGGGTATCACGGAGTTTGTCCGTACAAGCGGAAACAACGACGGAATGGAGAAGACCCTTGCTTTTGCAAACCGTAATTTCAACGGCTTATGCTTTGTAAATCTTGTGGATTTCGATATGACCTACGGACACCGCCGCGATGTGAACGGCTATACCGAAGCGCTTAACAGCTTTGACGAGCAGCTGGGAAAGCTCCTTGCCATTCTGGGAGAGGACGATGCACTGCTTATTACAGCCGACCACGGCTGCGACCCGAATTACGGCGGTACCGACCATACCCGTGAAACAGTTCCGCTGCTGATTTACGGAAAGAAAATTCCTCCCGTAAACCTTGGAACAACAGAAACCTATGCAGACTGCGGTGCGGAAGTCCTGAAAATGCTCAACGTAGCCGATAATACCCATGGAAAACCACTTCTGCCTGTATAATTAACTCTAAGTTCATACATTAAGGGGAAAAATGTAGTATAATGTTAAAATACAATATGATAAAGGGTGGTTGTTAAATGGGATTTTTTGCAAATGCCGACGGCTCCGTGCTGATTGCCTTTATAGGCTATCTGCTGGTAATGTTGGCGATAGGTTTCTATTTCTCGAATAAAAGTAAGAAAATGAGCGACTATTTTCTGGCGGGAAGAGGACTTAACAGCTGGGTAACGGCAATGTCCGCACAGGCTTCCGATATGAGCGGATGGCTTCTTATGGGACTTCCCGGTGCCGCTTATGCAACAGGTATGGGCAATTACTGGATAGCGATAGGTCTTGCTATCGGTACTATACTCAACTGGGCGTTTGTGGCAAAGCCTCTCAGACGTTTTACCGAGGCGGCAGGGGACTCCATCACGATCCCCCAGTATCTCCAGAACCGTTTCAAGGCTGACAGCCCGATAGTACGTCTTGTGTGCGCAGTAGTAATTTTCATTTTCTTCCTTGTGTATACAACTTCGGCATTCGTTTCCGGCGGAAAGCTTTTTCAGGTAGTGTTCAATATCGACAGTACCAATGAGACCTACACAAAGGCGGCAGTAATCATTTCCGCACTTATTATTGTTGCTTATACCTTTATGGGCGGTTTCAGCGCAGTTGCATGGACAGACTTTATCCAGGGACTTCTCATGGTCATTGCGATCGTTGCACTTCCGATAGCGCTTGTAAGCTCCACTCAGAATTTCAGCCTTGACATGATAACCGAAACTCAGAAGATCGTTGCTGAGGGTCAGGACGCAAGCGGCTTTGCTTCAATGTTCAAGGGCAGAGGAGCAAACAGCATAATAAGCGACCTTGCATGGGCGCTTGGCTATTTCGGAATGCCCCATATCCTTGTTCGTTTTATGGCTATCAAGGACGCAAAAAGCGTAAAGAAATCCGCAATAATCGCTATAATCTGGGTAATTATTTCTCTCGGAGCAGCAGTTCTCATCGGTATTCTCGGCAGAGTTTATCTTGATGCTCAGGGTATCAGCCTCGGTGCAGCAGAGCAGGAGCTTATCTTCATCAAGGTAGTAAAAATGCTCTTCCCCGGAGTTCTTGCAGGCTTGTTCCTTTCGGCAGTTCTCGCTTCAATAATGAGTACCGCAGACAGCCAGCTTCTTGTAACTGCTTCGGCGGTAGCAAACGACTTCTTCAAGGTAGTCGTTAAAAAAGAGGTTTCCGACAAGGTACTCATGTGGATAAGCCGCGGCTCGGTAATGGTAATTTCAATAATTGCCTGTATCCTTGCCCTTGACCCCAAGGATTCTATCATGGGTATCGTTTCAAATGCGTGGGCAGGCTTCGGCGCAGCCTTCGGACCTGCGATCCTTCTCTCACTTTATTGGAAGAGGCTTACTCTCAAGGGTACGGTTTCGGGCATTATCGCAGGCGCAGGTACAGTTCTTCTCTGGGATAACGTCCTCCACCTCGGCGGAGTTATGTACTCTATAGTTCCGGGATTTGTGCTTTCGATAATCGTAACAGTAGTTGTTTCGCTTATTGATAAAGAGCCTTCGGATGAAGTCAAGGAGATCTTTGAAAAGGCTAAAACAATAGAATAATCAAAATAACCTCTGCCGTTAAGATGAAAACGGCAGAGGTTCTTTTCTACAGAAAATGTGGAAAGGAGGTTCATAAAATGCAGGAAACCGTAATAAAGCAAATAAGAGTTTTCGGCTGCAAAACAAAAGCTCCGCTCAGCTTCTTGGTCTGCGGACAGCTTATCAGTCCGTCGGGATTTGTGCATCACCGCCGCTGCTTTGATGAAAACGTGCTTATCATGGTAACCGAGGGAACGCTTTATATTACTGCAAATAATGTTGAATACGCTCTTGTACCGGGACAATATATTTTCCTCAAAGCAGGCGAGGAGCATTTCGGACACCGTCCCTCGGAGGGGAAATTGTCCTATCTTTGGGCGCATTTCCGTTCGGACTGCGAATTCGAAACGGTAAGTGAAGGCAACGGCGAATATACATATCTGCTGCCCGAAGCACTTACATTGTCCGATTCGGGACGAACAGCACAGCTTTTTCATCAGCTTATGGATATGTCACTTGAAGAAAAGCTCTACACACAAAATATGTCCGACTATGCAATGAGCCTGCTGCTTATGGAAATATCGCAGGAGTATTTCCGTTATCGGGATAATTCCGATAAGCTTCCTTTGGCTGTTGTATCGGCAAGGGAGTGGATAAAAAATCACTATTATCTCCCCTTTGATGTAAGGTCGCTTGCGGAAGCAGTGGGGTACAGCGCGGATTATCTTTCCTCTCTGTTCAAGCAAAGCACGGGAGTTTCTATCGTCCGATATACAAATCGGCTTCGTATAAAAACAGCGAAAACGCTGCTTTCAAATTATGACATTACAATAAAAGAAGCCGCATTTTCCTGCGGCTTCTCGGACGAGAAATATTTTATGAAGGTATTCAAACAGCTTGAAGGGATAACACCCTCCCAGTATAAAAATTCCTTCGGACGGAGGAATATCAACTGATACTAATAAC
>JBJESH010000274.1:0-2375 GCA_051882695.1 Oscillospiraceae bacterium
ACGCTGCGTTCAAGTATTCCGTGCATATATGCTATTGCCGTTCCGTAGTTGGTTATCGGCACTCCCTGCTCTGCGGCGCAAAGATAGCGGTACTTCATTTCTCTTTCGTTGAGCATACAGCCGCCGCAGTGTATAACAAGCTTATATGCGCTCAGGTCATCGGGAAATTCCGTTCCCGATGTGAAATCAAACTCAATATCCTTGCCCGTGTAATTCTTTACCCAGCGCGGCATTTTTACCGTTCCGATGTCGTCGCATTGTCTGTGATGTGTACAGCCCTCGGAAATCAGTATCTTGTCACCGTCGCAAAGGCTGTCTATTGCCGCTGCGCCTCTGACTGCGGTTTCAAGGCTTCCCTTATACCGTGCAAAAAGTATCGAAAATGATGTAAGCAGGATATCATCGGGTGTGACTGCCGATACCTTTTCAAAAGCCTGACTGTCGGTAATGACTATTTTCGGCTTCGTTCCAAGCTTTTTAAGAGTTTCGGCAAGCTCGGTCTCCTTTACCACAACGGATACTGCTCCCGATTCGAGAATATCCCGTATGGTCTGCTGCTGAGGGAGAATAAGTCTGCCCTTAGGCGCGGCGGAGTCGATAGGCACTACAAGCACCGCAATATCAAGTGGCTCAAGCAGGTCGCCGACAATTTTCTTATCGGGCGGTTCGATCTCGGCAAGAGCGATTATTGCATTTTTCAGCTCGGTAATGCCTGTTTTGTCAAGTGCGCTTCCGTAATAATGCCCCTCCTTCGGAACGAAGCCGTCCGGCAGCATATCCGACTTGTTATGGAATATCACATAGGGGATATTCTTTGCCTTTACCTTTTCAAGCAGAGCCATATCCTCGGGACTTTCCTCTGCTCCGTCCACCACAAGCACAGCAATATCGGTCTTGTTGAGGGTCTGATAGCTTTTCTTAACTCTCAGCGAGCCAAGCTCACCCTCGTCGTCGATGCCCGGAGTATCTATCATTACCACAGGGCCTATGGGAAGAAGCTCCATTGCTTTAAGTACAGGGTCTGTTGTCGTTCCTTTAACGTCGGAAACAATTGCGATACTCTGGTTTGTCAGTGCATTCATAACGCTGGATTTTCCTGCGTTGCGCTTTCCGAAAATGCCGATGTGAACACGGTTTGCAGAGGGCGTACTGTTAAGACTCATAAACAGACCATTCCTTTCAAAAATCAGAATCTGAAATCTCTTGTACCGCTTTCGATCTTGGCAAGATTGTCAACAACTATACCGCGCACCTTTTCGTTGGGAACGTTTTTTATCTCGTCAAGAATAAGCTTTTCGCCCACTTCACGAGTGCCCGGAGTTGCATAGTCCATAAGGTACTCCTTTAACGTCATAAGTGCGTTGGGGTGACAGCAGTTCTGTATCTGTCCGCTTTTGCAGAGGGACATAAATCTGTCGCCGGTCCTGCCCTCACGGTAGCAGGCAGTACAGAAGCTGGGGATATAGCCAAGCTCCATAAGCCACTTTACTACCTCGTCGAGAGTTCTCTGGTCGGAAACGTCAAACTGCTCGCTGTCGTGAGGTCTTTCCTTTTCGGTATAGCCGCCTACGGAGGTTCTTGAAGCTCCGCTTATCTGGGAAACACCGAGACGGATGACCTTTTCTCTTACTGCCTGACTTTCTCTTGTGGAAATTATCATACCCGTATACGGTACTGAGATCCTTATAAGTGCGCATATCTTAGCAAATATTTCGTCGGATATGCCGTTGTCAAACTGGGTAGGGTCAATATCGTCAGCCTTTTTAAGACGGGGAACGCTGATGGTATGAGGGCCTACTCCGTGAACCGCTTCAAGATGCTCTGCGTGCATGAGAAGTCCTGCGAACTCATAGCGGTAAAGCTCCAGTCCGAACAGTACACCCAGTCCGACATCGTCTATGCCGCCGTCCATTGCTCTGTCCATAGCTTCGGTATGGTATGCATAGTCGTGCTTGGGTCCTGTCGGGTGAAGCTTGAGATAGCTTTCCTTGTGGTAGGTCTCCTGGAAAAGAATGTATGTACCGATGCCCGCATCTTTAAGCTTGCGGTAATTTTCAACGGTAGTTGCCGCAATATTTACGTTTACGCGGCGGATAGCGCCGTTCTTGTGCTTGATGGAGTAAATTGTATCAATACATTCGAGGATATATTCTATCGGGTTGTTTACAGGATCCTCTCCGGCTTCTATAGCAAGGCGCTTGTGTCCCATATCCTGAAGTGCAATGACCTCCTGACGAATTTCTTCCTGACTGAGCTTTTTTCTTGCTATATGTTTGTTTTTTAAATGATACGGGCAGTAGAGACATCCGTTTACACAGTAGTTTGAAAGATATAAGGGTGCAAAGATAACGATTCTGTTGCCGTAAAAGGCCAGC
>JBJESH010000275.1:0-2349 GCA_051882695.1 Oscillospiraceae bacterium
GTCTTTTCACCAAGCTTCATAGGTTAATCCTCCTTTACGGACATATAATTTAAATTATGCACAAAGAGCAGAATTATGCACGCTCCATGTACTCGCCTGTTCTTGTGTCGATTCTGATTGTCTCGCCCTCGTTGATAAAGAGCGGAACCTTAACCTCCGCACCTGTTTCAAGAGTTGCGGGCTTTGTAGCGTTTGTAGCTGTATTGCCTGCAAAGCCGGGATCTGTCTGAGCAACCACGAGGTCAACAAAGTTCGGTGGCTCTACTGCAAATACCTTACCCTTGTACGAGCAAACCTTGCATATCATTTCTTCCTTAACAAACTTGAAGTTGTCGGAAAGCTCAGCACTGCTGATAGGAACCTGCTCATAGGTCTCAGGATCCATAAAGTAATAGAGGTCACCGTCAGTGTAAGAATACTGCATATCCTTTCTCTCAACAAAAGCTGTAGGGAACTTTGCGGAGGGGTTGTAGCTCTTTTCAATTACGGAGCCTGTAATAACGTTCTTGATTTTGGTTCTTACGAAAGCAGCGCCTTTACCTGGCTTAACATGCTGGAATTCAACTACCTGCAATACGTTGCCGTCTTCTTCAAAGGTAACGCCGTTTCTGAAATCGCCTGCTGTAATCATAAAATTAACCATCCTTAGAATAAATTTTTTCGCACATACATAGCTTACATATATTTTACTACATATTTTTCAATTTTGCAAGTGTTTTTCGCATTTTTTCCGAATTGGCGATAATATTTTTTGCCTCACACGAAAATTAATACATTTCTGGCGCAAATTTAAAAGCGGACAGATTTTATTCTGCCCGCTTTCTTGCAACTAAGCGTTAATAATTAACAATTAATACTTACGCTTACGAGCAGCTTCGGACTTCTTCTTACGCTTAACCGAAGGCTTCTCATAGTGTTCTCTTTTACGAACTTCAGCGATAACGCCGTCCTTAGCGCAGCTTCTCTTGAAGCGCTTGAGAGCGGTATCCAAAGATTCGTTTTTACCAACACGAATTTCTGCCAATTTAATTCCCTCCCTTTGCCATGCGGCAGAGGTTTATATACAAGATATAACTATTTAATTATACCGTATACACCCTTAGCTTGTCAAGAGTAATTCAAAAAAAACTAAACAAAAAATGCTGATGTTTTTCAGTAAGGTTATATAAAGGAATTATTTAACAACAATATTTACAAGTCTGCCCTTTACATAAATTTCCTTAACTATATTCTTACCATCTATTGCAGCTGCAACAGCGCTGTCATTTTTGGCAATTTCCAAAACCTCAGGCTGATCTGCCTCGGCCGGGATCATTATCTTGGCCTTGATTTTACCGTTTACCTGAACTGCGACCTCGATAGTGCTGTCAACACAGAGAGCTTCGTCATACTTGACCCACTCCTGCTCGCTGAGTATACCTCTGAAGATCTTGTTGTACATTTCCTCGGTGATATGCGGTGCAAACGGATTGAGAATAATAAGCAGACTTCTCAGTTCAGCCTTGTTTATGCTGCCGAGAGCATAAATCTCGTTCAGCAGGCTCATCATTGCGGCAACCGCAGTATTGAACTTCATTGACTCGATATCTTCGCTGACCTTTTTAATGGTCTTGTGTATTAAGGACATAAGCTCGCTGCGGTATTCATCACCGTCAACAAGAATATCCTGCAAGCCCCATACTCTGTCAAGGAAGCGCTTGCAGCCCTTCATGCTGCTGTCGTTCCAAGGAGCAGCCTGCTCGTAGTCGCCCATGAACAGAACGTAAACTCGAAGTACATCCGCACCGTAATTATCGACAACATCGTTAGGATCTATCGTATTGCCTCTCGACTTACTCATCTTCTCGCCGTCCGGTCCGAGGATAAGTCCCTGAGCGGTACGCTTTGCATAAGGCTCGTCAACAGGCACCTCTCCGATATCATAGAGGAATCTGTGCCAGAAACGGGAGTAGATCATATGACGAGTAACGTGCTCCATACCGCCGTTGTACCAGTCAACGGGAAGCCAGTATTTCAATGCTTCTTTTGAAGCAAACTCTTTATCATTGTTCGGGTCACAGTAGCGAAGGAAGTACCAAGAAGAACCTGCCCACTGAGGCATTGTATCGGTTTCGCGCTTAGCGTCTCCGCCGCATTTCGGGCACTTGCAGTTAACGAAGGAATCAATTTTTGCAAGAGGGCTTTCGCCGTCCGAGCCGGGCTGGAAGTTGTCCACAGGGGGAAGCTTCAGCGGAAGCTCATCATAGGGAACGGGAACCATTCCGCAGTGAGGGCAATGCACGATAGGGATAGGTTCGCCCCAGTATCTCTGACGGTTGAACGCCCAATCCTTCATTTTGTACTGAACAC
>JBJESH010000276.1:0-9551 GCA_051882695.1 Oscillospiraceae bacterium
GAAGAGGTAGCTAAGTATGCGTATAATCTTTTAATGAGAAGAGAAATGCTGTCAGACCGCAAGGAAATCGGAAAGAATATTTATTATACTTCTGACAGCGTTGAGCTTTTCGAGGAAAATGCCCATGCTTTTCTTGGAGACTCTATTAATGGCGAGGTACATAAGGTTGGAATTGACGAACTAATTTCCGCCGAAAATTAATTTAATTGAGGAATAAAATGGAAAAAGAAGTTTTAATTAATTTAACAAGTATTAATACTGTTGACTCGGAAAGCACCAAAACTGAGCTTTCCACAGAAGGAATTCTGAAACAGCTTGACAGTGGTGCCTTTGAACTTAGCTACGAGGAATCAGAGGTAACAGGTTTTAAAGGTTCCACAACATTTCTTATATTCAGCGGAGATGATCTTGTAAATTTGAAACGTACAGGTACTGCCCCGTCAAATCTTATTCTTGAAACAAATAAGAAACATCATTGTCATTACGGAACGCCATATGGTGACTTTACGATGGGGATTTTCACTCACTGTATTGATAATAAAATAAACTGCGATGGCGGTGAAGCTTATTTAAAATATACGGTGGATATTAACTCAAGCTATATTTCCGACAATGAAATTTTCATTAAAATCAACTGATTTGTAAAAACTGAAAGGATGAATAAAATGACCAACCCTATCAAATCCGCGTCCAATGAACTTCGTGAATTGCTTATGAGCGCTTTGGGCAGACTTGTTTCCGAAGGAAAAATTGAAGCTGCTCCCCTGCCCGCATTCAATATCGAAATTCCTCAGGATAAATCACACGGTGATTTTGCTTCAAATATTGCCCTTGCCTGTGCAAAACCGCTGAAATCTGCTCCGAGAAAAATTGCCGAGCTTATCTGTGAGGCTCTTATTCTTGATGGCAGTTCCTTTGAACGTGTGGAAATTGCAGGTCCGGGATTTATTAACTTTTTCCTGTCAAGAAGCTGGTTTTCAAATGTTATTAAATCAGTTTTAAATGAAAAAGATAATTTTGGCAGAACCGATACAGGCGCAGGGAAAAAAATCCTTGTTGAATTTGTTTCAGCCAATCCGACAGGTCCTATGCATATCGGTAATGCTCGCGGCGGTGCTATCGGAGATTGCCTTGCTGCAGTTCTTGACTGGGCTGGATATGACGTACAGCGTGAATTTTATGTAAACGACGCCGGAAACCAGATTGAAAAGTTCGGCAATTCTCTTGACCTGCGCTATATGCAGCTTTGTTCTATTGACGGACAGGCTTTTATAGAAAAATATCCGGAAAACGAGGAGCTTTGTCAAGCTATCTATAACGCCTCGGAAACATTCCCAATGCCGGAGGACGTTTACCTTGGTGCTGATATTATTGCTCATGCGAAGAATTTTTACGATATTAATGGCACTGCTTATGCTGATAAAACTGCCGAGGAACGCAAGGAAGCTTTGGTTGCATTTGCTCTTCCACAAAATATTCAAAAGCTTGAGGATGACCTTAGAAAGTACCGCATTGAATATGACACATGGTTCCGTGAAAGCTCACTTCATAACAGCGGTGCAGTTTCGGAGATTATCGAATTGCTGAAAAAAAGCGGTTACACATACGAACAGGAAGGTGCGCTTTGGTTTAGATCTTCGGAATTAGGTGATGAAAAAGACAGAGTTCTTGTCCGTGCAAACGGTATTCCCACTTATTTTGTCCCGGATATTGCTTACCATTACAACAAACTTGTTACACGCGGTTTCGATACGGCAATCGACATTCTCGGTGCAGATCATCACGGCTATATTCCGAGAATGAAGGCTGCTATGCAGGCACTTGGGGTTAATCCCAATAGTCTTGATATGATTATAATGCAAATGGTTCGTCTTGTAAGAAACGGTGAAACTTACAAGCTTTCAAAACGTTCAGGTAAAGCTGTAACTCTTGAAACATTGCTTGATGAAATTCCCATTGACGCTGCACGTTTCTTCTTTAATCTCCGTGAAGCTAACTCTCACTTTGAGTTTGACCTTGACCTTGCTATTGAGCAGTCTTCCAAAAACCCTGTTTACTATGTTCAGTATGCTCATGCAAGAATTTGTTCAATTATAAGAAATCTTGAAGCTGAAGGTTACTCTGTTAAGGAGCTTTCCACAGAACAGCTCAATGTTCTTGATGCTCCCGAGGAAATTGAACTTATACGCTTTATTGCTTCTCTTCCAAATGTTGTTGACTCCGCTGCAAAGGATTACGATCCGGCAAAGATTACGCGATATACTCAGGATCTTGCAACGCTGTTCCATAAATTCTATGATAAATGCAGAATCAAAGGTGCTGAGGATAAGCTTCTTTATGCAAGGCTCAGTCTTTGCGAGGCTGTAAAAATTACATTGAAAAATACTCTTGATATGCTTAAAATCACTTGTCCCGATAAAATGTAAGCGGAGGCTTTATTTCAATGCAAATAATGATTGAATGTGAATACTGCAATTCGGTTTATGATTATAAGGAAAATCATTCCTGCCCGAATTGCGCTGCTATTCCGAATAAAAAGCAGATCACCGCGGCAAAAAACGCTGCAAGAGCCGAAATAAAATCTTCTTATGCAATGCCAGGAACTTCTATATCTGCACCTAAAACAAGCAAGTTTATGTGTGCGATCGTCAAGCTTATCCCACTTTGGATCGCTGTAATTGTTATTTGTATATTTATTCCCGGTATTGTTGAAAACAGCATTGAAAGCAATGCTGTCAAACACTTGCAGACAATTGATGAGCCGAAATATGAAGAACACAATATGAATGAAGCTTTTCTTTATGACGGAGTTATTAATCTTAATATTGATAACGCTTTTTTTGCTGACAGTGAAATCATAAATGCGCTTGTTCCGAAGGATATGTCACTTCTGGTAGTTCACATTAATTCTTCCGTTAATAACTGCGATGATGTTGTAAATGATTATTATAATATTGAACCCTATATTACAAACGGTGAGTATTGTCGTCCAATGATCTCAAGTACGGCATTAAATTCATGCCCCGATGCTTTTGCACAGAATATTTTTCGATTGTCTATACTGCGATACCGGAATGCAAGTGACGGATATATGTGTTTTCTTGTTGACAAGGATTCCACCGAGTTCAGTCTGTGTCTTGAAGAAACATCTGATATCAGATATGTGCGTCAGCTTGAATACATACATAAAGTCGCTATTACCGTTGAACGGGAGGAAAGCATATGATTAATACAAATAAAAAATCCTCCAAAATAATAGCTGTTATACTAATGATAATTGCTTTTATTGTGCTTTTTAGCACTTTTGGTATCGTAGCTGATATCAAAAACATGGCAAAATATGATAATTATTACGATTGGGAAATTGTCGGAGCAAGTTCCGAAAAGCAGGACGACGGAAAATTTCTGATTACTCTTGAAATTAAAAATACAAGCTCATACCAGACTCAAATCAGAAATAATACAATTAACATTGAGTACGGGAACGGAAACCGTCTTGACAATGAAATACCTGTATATCCTGACGGATATATGTACGAATCGCTGAATTATATAATGCTTCCTGCCGGACAGACAATCAAGCACCAGCTTCTTATTGAGCCTCCGAAAGATGTTAACGTAGTTCGTTTGACATACTTAGGAACATCATATAACAAAAGTGAGGCTTTAGGCGAAAACTATGATTACAAAACTTATTCTGTAAAACTTTATTAATTTCCAAATTTTTTTGATTTGTCAGAATAAATTCACCAAAGCTGTCAAAACTATGCTTGAGGTGAATTTTATGAGTAATGCAAAATTCAAAATCGGCAATCTTTCAGGCAAAGGTCTTATTATTGCGGTTGGCGCTTGTATAGTTGCTGCCGCTGCAGCAGGACTGTATTCTTATAACAAGATTTCGGACAAGCTTAATGCTGAAATTATTGGAAGTAACAAAGATACATTTTCTGCTGATGGAAAGTCAGATAATGATACCCCTGCCAACGCAGCACAGACTGACGTTTCAAAGCCTGCTGAAACAGCAGTTTCTGAAGCCGAACCTGCTGAAGATGCAGCGGTTGTGACAGAAGTGGAAAAATCTAAAGAAGATACCATTCAGCAGCAGGCTATGGTAAGACCTCTTAACGGAGAGGTTATCAACGCTTTTTCCGATGGAGAGCTTGTAAAATCAAAAACGCTTAATGTTTGGAAAACACATGACGGAGTTGATATTGCAGGTGCGCTTGACGAAAAGGTAAAAAGCATGACAAGCGGTACTGTTATCAAGGTTTATGAGGATCAGATGTTGGGGGCTTGCGTGATTATTGACCATGGAAATGGAATTGAGGGGTATTATTGCAATTTAAGCAAAGATATCCCAATTGCTGAAGGTCAAAATGTTTCAGCTGGAACAATTATAGGTTCTGTCGGAAATACTGCTGAAGGAGAAATTAGCGAATCCCCTCACCTGCACTTTGCCGTTAAGAAAAACGGTGAATGGATCGATCCTATTGCTCTTATTTCTGGTGAAGGAAGTTAAAAATAATGAGCTACTGCCAAAATGCAGTAGCTCATTATTTTTATATTATTTGAATTATACCTGATTATCACTTGGCATAACCAAAGCAGCGATAATATATGCTGCTATACCAAATCCCGAAAGGCACAGAATAGCCCATATAAGACGTACAACTGTTGTATCAATATTAAGGTAACGGGCAACACCTGAGCACACTCCGCAGATTTTTCTGTCTGCTTCACATCTCATAAGCTTATTCATAATCATATTCCTCCTCAATAAAATCAATATTACATTCACCGGCAGTTATTTTAATATCAATGCTGCCGCTGTTTTCTGCAGCATTTTCTTGGGTGTCTTCCGACAATGCAGCTGTTCCGTTCATATCATCAATCACCAAATAACCAACATCTGTATCAGTAATTAAAACTTCAGTGTATGCTGTTTCAGTAAGTGTTGTTACTGCATAACCATATTTTTCACTCATACCGTCAATATTTACTTCTCCTGCTGTTTTGTCAATATTAATTTTGTAATCTGAACGTTTGCCAACAAGCGTCATATTAAGTTCGCCTGCGGTCATATCAATACTGTTGTCCCCGCTAAGTCTGCAAACATCAAAGTTCATATCTCCGGCAGTCATTTTTATGTTTGCATTGTTAAATTTGCTGTTGATGAAATAACATTCTCCTGCTGTCATTTTTATCTGTGCAGACTGTAAAGCGCTAACATTTTCAAATTGTGCATCTCCTGCAGTAAAATCAAGAATAAAACGATTTGAAGCAACGTTCTCAACATTCAGGTTACCTGCATGAACAGAAAAATCAATGCTTTCATAAACATTTTCGGGAACAGTTATCGTAATTTCCGAGTCATTGCCTATATTGGAAAAGTCAAAGTTTATCAGACTAAATTCAGGCGAATAATCAATTGTCAAACAACCGTCCGTAACTTCAATATTAAGACTTTCGGGTTTAATATACTCAGCAGAAATTGAAAAACCTTCTCCTTTTTTGACAGTAAATTCTCCGATGCTTACAGTAATATCCAGTTTATTGATGTCATCAGTCGAATAATCAAGCGGAATAGACACGCTATCCATAACAGATGTATCTGATGAAGATTGATTTATAGACAGTTTAATAGGCTGCTCAAGCAAGCCATTAAAACCGAGAACAGCTAAACCTACAATACCAATTACAATAAATACTAATCCTGTTGTAAGTAGCTTTAAACATGATTTCAGCATTATGCAGCCCTCCTTTTACTGAAAAGCTTAGCAATTCCTTTTACTGTACAAGGAATAAGCTTAAAGAAGAATGCAAGCGAAGCGGAAAGAAGTATCAAGCCTATACCTGCAACCAAAAGACTTGCAAATATGAATCCCAATCCTATTGGAACAGATACCGGTATCTGCATAATCCCTGAAATAAGTACAATTATTGCGCTGATAAGGCATACAGCGGACACAAGTCCAAAAGCAAACATGACTAAAATTATTGCAAGTATTACAGGAATAACTGCGCATGCAAGAGGAAAACCGATAAATATTCCTAAAAACACCCAAAATATGATCCAGCCTGCACCGATAGGTTCTTTTTTGGCCGGCGGAGGAGTACTTTCTGTTTGTCCTTTTGAGTAATACTCATCGAACATTCCTGCACCGTTGTTACCGTTCGGAGGAACATCCTGCTCTGAATTGCTGACGTCAGCAATATTTCCCTGCGGCATTATATCATCGGCAGTGTCTTCCACATTGGCATCATTATTTTCAAAAGCCTCGGGTTTTCTGAGCGAAGCAAAAACTCCCGTACTGTTCTGAGGCATTGGCTTGCTTTCCTTATATTTGAGATAAACCATACTTTTGGAATAAGCTGATGTTTCACCTATAATACTTCTTGCAAGGGCAAAGGGTTTGCCAAGGTCGGCAATGACCGCCTGTTCGTTTTCGGGGCCTGCTTCATCAAAATATTCTTCATAAAATCTTACAGCCATATCGCGCTCCTCTTTCGGAAGCGAAATAAGGTGGGAATCAAGCTCCGCTAAATATTCCGCACGAGTCATATGTTAACCTCCTTGTCCGTATGCCCGGAAATTAAACCGTTGATTTTGTCTCTGTATATAAGCCATTCTTCTCTATAAATTTTGAGTTGTTCTCTTCCTTTTTCCGTTATCTGATAATAACGCCTGTTTCTGCCAAGATATTCCTGATCATAGCTTGTGAGACATTCACTTTTAAGAAGTCTTCTTAAAACAGGATAAAGAGTAGATTCAGACATTTCCATGGCTTCACGAATTTCCTGAGTAATTTTATAACCGTAAGTATCTTCAGCTTCCACAACGGAAAGCACAAGCGCATCAAGAAGTGCCGCACTGACCGGAAAAACCATAATAGTCCTCCTTTATTTTTTATCTGCAATCATATTATACAACATATAATATGATTTGTCAACACATATTTTGAATTTTTATTGAAATTCTTCCGATAATGCAACCCATTCATCTTCATAATCTGAGCAAAGTTTTTTCATTTCTTCTAAAGAAGCACATTTATCCTGCATAAGCTGATAATCCGAGCAGACTTCAGGGTCTGAAAGTTCTTCTTGAATTACAGCCATTTCAGCTTCAAGATGTTCAATTTCATTTTCAAGTTCTTTAATACGATTTCGTTTTTTGGCATCGGCAGCACGCTGTTCTTTTGAACGATACGCTTTAACTTTATTTTCTTCGGCTGTTTGCTTAGCCTTTTCCTGCTTTTGACGTTCAGTAATAAGCTGTATTTCAGCTTCCTTTTCACGTTTTACAGAAATATAATCATCAAAACCACCGTTATAGCTTTCAACAGAATCTTCCGTAATTTCAATAATTCTTGTAGCAAGCTTATTAAGAAGATAACGGTCATGAGATACAAAAATAATTGTACCATCAAATTCACAGAGAGCCTGTTCGAGAACTTCCTTAGTATCAATATCGAGATGATTTGTTGGTTCGTCAAGAATTAAAACATTTCCTCGTTCAAGCATCATTATTGCAAAACAAAGCTTAGCACGTTCACCTCCGCTGATTACTCCGACCTGTTTAAATACATTTTCACCAATAAGTCTTACGCAGCCAAGCAACGAACGTATTTCTCTGTCAGACATAGTCCTGTAACGAGAATGGACCTCGTCCATAACGGTTTTGTTTGGGTCAAGCTGTGCATTTTCCTGGTCAAAATAAGAAATTTTAACATTTTTTGTCCATTCTATAATTCCATGACTACACGGAAGCTTACGCTGTATAATTTTCAGAAGCGTTGATTTTCCGATACCATTAGAACCAATTATAGCAAGCTTTTCTCCGCGTTTAACATCAAATGAAAGCGATTCAACAAGTGTTTTACGTTCAGAACCTTTTCCAACTGAAACGTCAATATTTTTTACCGTAAGCAAATCAATCGGCGGTGTAATATCGTATTCAAACTTTATTTTAGCTGATTTTTCATACAGCACAGGCTTTTCAATTATTTCCATAGCTTCAAGCTTTTTTATACGGCTTTTAGCCATATTTGAAGTTGAAGCCCGTACAAGGTTTCTGTCTACAAAATCTTGAAGCTTAGCTATTTCTTCCTGCTGTGCTTCATATTCTTTAAGCTGACGTTCAACGTCCGCCTGTTTCTGCACTGTAAATGCAGAATAATTACCTTTATATCGCTTCAGTACTCCTCTCTCAATTTCACATATTGAAGTGGTAAGCTTATCAAGAAAATAACGGTCATGTGAAACAATAAGCAATGCTCCCTTATATTCCTGCAAATATTCTTCTAACCACATAATAGTTTGAAAATCAAGGTGATTGGTAGGCTCGTCCAGAATAAGAAGTTTTGGATTTTCAAGCAATAGCTTTGCAAGAGCAAGCCTTGTTTTTTCACCGCCACTTAGAGTAGAAATAACTCTGTCATAAGTTTCAGGCGGAAAACCCATACCATTTAAAACCTTGGTAATATTTACATTAATAAGATATCCGTCATTTGATTCAAAAAAAGCGGTTTTCTGTGCATACTCAGCAGATATTTCAGCAAAATACTGTTCATTGTCATGGGCATTCGGCTCTGCCATAAGATTTTCAAGTTCACGCAGACGATTAGAAATTTCAAGCAGATTTGAAAAAACAGAACGCATTTCCTCAATAATTGTACATGAACGGTCGAGTCCGGTGTTTTGCTCAAGAAAACCAATAGTCATTCCTTTAGTCAACGAAATTCTCGCAACATTCGGTTCTGGCTGAGTTTCGGGTATTTCCTTTCCCGTAATAATTTTCAAAAGAGTTGATTTTCCGCAGCCATTGATACCTATTAATCCGATGCGATCATTGTCTTCAATAGTCAATGCAATATTTTTAAGCACTTGATTGCCGTTATAAAATTTGCTTATATTTTCAAGTGAAATAACCATTTTTATCACCTTTACCAAAACATAATAATCCATTATAATTATATATATAAAATTATTGTTTGTCAAGGTGACTTAAAAATAAAGCAGCTCCATACTTAATTTAATAAGTACGGAGCAATTTTTATTTTGTCATTTCGAGAAATTCCTGTTCACTTAGGATCGTTATACCAAGTTTCTGAGCCTTGACAAGCTTGTTTCCTGCATCCTCCCCGGCTATAACATAGCTTGTTTTTTTAGATACCGAGCCTGATGCTTTTCCGCCAAGCTTTACAATAATCTCTTTGGCTTTGTCACGAGTCATTGTAGGTAAAGTTCCCGTAAGGACAAAGGTCTTGCCCTCAAAGCGGTTATCGCCGCTTTCCTGCTTTTCATACTCCATTTTTACGCCAAGTCCTTTAAGTTCAGCAATAACATCCGAAAAATGCTTATCCTTAAACGCTGAAACAACACTTTCAGCCATAATGTCGCCAAAACCGTCTATCGCAGAGATTTCTTTTGCTGAAGCATTCATTATTGCATCAATGCTTCCGAAACGGTTACACAAAAGCTTTGCACCGTTCTGACCAATATTGCGTATGCCAAGCGCAAAAATTACTCTTTCGAGCGAGTTTTCTTTTGAA
>JBJESH010000277.1:0-2336 GCA_051882695.1 Oscillospiraceae bacterium
CTTGCGCTTCGTTTCACAAATAGCTTCCTCGGAGCGTTCAAAAAACAGTGAAATAATGCCGCTGTCCTCCATATACTTCCCTCCTTTTTAGCTTTTTTCAACCGGTTTCATTTAATAAGTACCTTTTTGAAAGAAAAATCTTGCATTTTACAGAAAAAAATAAAAATGTTCAGCATAAAACGACCCGAAAAGAAAAGCTCCTTCCGGGCCGCTTTTGCTCATTTGCTCCCGATTCGGAAGTTATCTGTTCTGATTATTGTTCTGCTGGTTGTTATTCTGCTGTCTGTTGTTCTGCTGGTTATTGTTCTGCTGTCTGTTATTCTGCTGGTTATTATTCTGCTGATTGTTGTTCTGGCGGTTCTGATTATTGTTCTGGTTATTCATATTCAAAATCTCCTTTTTCATTTTCCCCGTATATTTTATTTCAACGGAGCCAAATTATACACAACGCTTGAAAATCATGAAAACATAGTGTATAATGATATTAATTATTTGCAAAGGAATGATTTTTATGCACAGCAGCGGAATTTTGCTACACATTTCCAGTTTGCCCGATAAATACGGCATAGGAACTCTCGGCGCAGAAGCTCATAAATTTGTTGACTTTCTCGTAAAAAGCGGTCAGGAATACTGGCAGATACTTCCCATAGGTCCGACAGGCTTTGGTGATTCGCCGTATCAGAGCTATTCGGCATACGCAGGAAATCCTCTTCTTATAGATATTCAGACGCTTATCGACGAAGGACTTGTTTCCGCCGATGACCACGACCTGCAGGTAATCGAAAAGAAGCAGAAATTTACCGATTACGCACAGCTTGACAGCTTTAAGCAGATCGTACTGAAGAAGGCGTGTGCAAACTTTTTTGCAAAGGCAGATACACAGGAAATTTCACGTTTTGAAGAATTCTGTGAAAAAAACAGCTTTTGGCTGGATGATTATGCGCTTTTTACCGCACTGAAAAAGAATTTCAGGAACGTTATGTGGACGGAATGGGACGATGATATCCGTCTGCGCCGCCCCGAAGCCCTTGAACGATACTCAAGCTTGCTTGCTGACGAAACCAAATGTGTGAAGTTTATTCAGTACAAATTCTTCGAGCAGTATTTTGCCCTAAAAAAATACGCAAATTCAAAAGGCATCAGAATTTACGGCGATATGCCGATATACGTTTCCATGGACAGCGCCGATATCTGGGCAAGTCCCGAACTTTTTATGCTTGACGAGGACTGCCGTCCCGTAAAAGTCGCAGGCTGCCCTCCGGATGATTTTTCACCTACCGGTCAGCTTTGGGGCAATCCGCTGTACGACTGGGAGTACATGGAGATCACAGGCTACAAGTGGTGGATATCAAGAGTAAAATATTCGGGAATGCTTTTTGACCTTACCCGTATAGACCATTTCCGCGGCTTTGAAAGCTTTTATGCTATACCCTACGGCAACGAAACTGCTGAGATTGGCGAGTGGCTGCCCGGACCGTCAATGAAGCTGTTTAAAGCGATCCGTGCCGAGCTTGGAAACGTTGACCTTGTCGCAGAGGATCTCGGCTTCCTAACTGCCGACGTAAGAAAAATGCTGAAAGAATCGGGATTCCCCGGAATGAACGTGCTTGAATTTGCATTTGGCGGTGAAAACAGCAATTATCTGCCTCACAATTACGTTAGAAACAGCGTCACCTATATAGGTACTCACGATAACGACACCGCTGTTGGCTGGTATGAAAGCGCTGATAAGGCAACAAGAAAAAATGCAAAAAAATATATGGCTCTTACAAAAAAAGAGGGCGTAAACTGGGGCATGATAAGGACTGCTTATTCAAGCGTTTCAGACCTTGCAGTAATTCAGATGCAGGATTTTCTCGGACTTGGCTCTGAAGCGAGAATGAATATTCCCTCCACCATCGGCAACGGGAACTGGGCTTGGCGTCTTAACGGAAACGAGCTTACCGACAAGCTTGCGAAAAAAATCATGAAATACACAAAGCGTTATTTCCGAGCACCCGTGAGAAAGAAGATAAAGGTCAAAGCGGTCAAAAAAGACGTTTAAATAAATTATAGTTTAGCGTACTATTTTTTGTAGTGAACAGCGAAGCGACTCAAAAAAGTTCGCCAGCCTTTCAAGGCTGCAGGGTTCTTAGGGGCAGCGCCCCTAAGTCGCCCTCCGCAGAGGGCGAAACTCCTTCTTCGCCCGCAGGCGTCAAAAAAACGGAGCAGGAAGTGAGAAATGCGACAGCATTTCGAGGAGGGGCGAACAAGACCGCCCCTCCTTGCTACAGTTACAAAAATAGTTTATCTTCAAAACAGTCCGGTGGACTGTTTTGAACGAAGCTTTACTTTGA
>JBJESH010000278.1:0-6306 GCA_051882695.1 Oscillospiraceae bacterium
TAGATATCATTATTGATTAGTAATTTAAAATCAAAATTGATATCCTTATATCATTGAAAGTAAGGTATAATAATCAAAAAGGGAGGCAGCAGTATGATATTATTTATTGCAGACCGTATAAAAGCTTTGCGCGAAAAAAGCGGTATGACTCAGACACAGCTTGCAAAACGACTTGGAATATCAAGAAGTGCAGTAAACTCGTGGGAGATGTCTTTATCTACACCATCAAGTATTTATCTTGTAGAGCTTTCAAAAATTTTTGGTGTTTCAACCGATTACCTGCTTAGCCTTGACGATGGGATAAAGGTCGATATAACCGACCTTAACGAACAGGAACAGGAAATTGTAATGAAGCTTGTGGATTATTTTAAATCCTTAAAAGAATAAAAAATATGAACGGGATACGCTAAGCGTATCCCGTTCTATGATGGTGATGTATTTCAAATTAAACTTATTTGCCTACATATTCGCCGTTTTCGATAACAGCAACCATTGCTGACTTGTTAGGCTCGCCCTCTGCTGTAAAGCTCATAGAGCCTGTTACACCGTCAACGGTGATCTCAGTCATAGCAGCGATAAGAGCCTCGTTTGAAGTATCGCCTGCCTTTTCGATTGCAGCCTTGATTACATAAACGCCGTCGTAAGCGTCAGCAGCAAACTGGTCGGGTGTTGAGCCGTAAGCTGCTTCATAAGCTGAAACGAAAGCCTTTACCTTCTCGTTGGAGCTGTTTGCAACAAACGGTGTAAGGAAGATAGCGCCCTCGATATTTGCTGTGTTGCCGTCAAGCTGCTTGATAACGCCGTCCCAGCCGTCGCAGCCGAAGTAAGGAAGTGAAACGCCAACTGTGGAAGCCTGCTCGGAGATGTAGCCAACCTCTGTGTAGTAGATAGGAAGGAAGAGGCAGTCAGCGCCGGAAGACTTGATCTTTGTAAGCTGAGTCTTGAAGTCAACATCGCCGCCTGTGAAGCTCTCGTCTGCAGCAATTGTCATGCCAAGCTCCTGAGCCTTTGCAACGAATGCATCGTGGATACCCTTGCTGTAGTCGGAAGCAATATCGTAAATGATCGCAGGGCTCTTGAGACCCTGGTCAGCAATATACTGAGCCATAAGCTCGCCCTGAAGCGGGTCTGTGAAGCAGATACGGAAGCTGTTAGCCTGCTTTGTGCAGTCCATAGCAGAACCGGACGGAGTAAGCTGAAGAATGCCGTCGTTAACGGATTCCTCGGAAACAGCAATGCTGCATCCGCTTGTTACAGCGCCGAGAAGAGCATTGATGCCGTTATCCATAAGCTTGTTGTATGCGGAAACTGACTTTTCCTCGTTGCACTCGTCGTCCTCGAAAATGAGTTCAAGCTTCATGCCGTTTACGCCGCCTGCCGCATTGATCTCGTCAACAGCGACCTGTGCGCCCTGCTTAACGGAAATGCCGTAGGAAGCAGCATCGCCTGTGAGAGGTCCGATACCGCCGATCTTAAATGTGCCGGAAGCTTCTGCCGAACCGCTGCCGCCGTTCTCGGAAGAACATCCCGCAAAGAAAGGAACTGTCATAAATCCTGCAAGTGCAAGTGCAAGAATTTTCTTTGATACTTTCATTTATTTCTCCTCCAATAGTAAATATAATTTTACATAAGTTTATAATACTTTTTATTTATTAAAAAGTCAATGGCGAAAAAAGCCTATAATTCAATAAAAATTGCTTTTTTGCTTGTTTAGTTTACACATATTTGGAACTGGTTGTTAACAAGTTGTGTTTCTGCTGTAATGATTTTTGATATAAAAAGATATTCATTTGCCATATAAGGATATATGCGGTTGAAATTAAATTAAAAAGGTGTTATAATATACTTCAGACGATCAGGAGGGATGTCTGTGGAAAAATTTGACCTTTACGATAAAAACCGCATCAGAACCGGTGAGACTATGGTGCGCGGAGAAAGTCCGGCAGAAAAGTATCTGCACATAGTCGTGCATATCTGCATTATTGATTCAAAGGGCAGAATGTTAATACAGAAGCGATGCGATTCAAAGAAAAACTGGGGCGGAATGTGGGACCTCAGCGCAGGAGGCATGGCTGTTGAGGGTGAAGATTCCTGTACTGCGGCAGAGCGTGAAACTGCCGAGGAGCTTGGTCTGAAAATTGATTTTTCATCGGTAAGACCTGCCTTTACAATAAATTTCCCCCACGGCTTTGACGACTACTATATAATAAACCGTGACGTTGAGCTGTCAGAAATAAACCTCCAGGAAGAGGAGGTCTCAGACATAGGCTTTGCCAATATTGACGAGATCTTCAGCATGATAGAAGCAGGCACTTTCGTACCGTATTACGAAAGCCTTATAAAAATGATATTTGATATGCGCTGCACCGCAAATTCATTTGCCGAAAGGAAATAAAAAATGATTGAAAAAATTAACCTTGCAGGAAACTGGAGCTTTGCTCTTTTTAAAGAAAGACCCGATATTGATTCGGTTTGCTTTTCCGATACGATAACGCTTCCGTCTACTGTCCAGCAGCAGAAAAAGTCCCCCGTTACAGATGAAAGAAGCGACGGGTATCTTACCGACCCATACCGCTTTGAGGGATATGCTGTTTACGAAAGAACGGTAACGTTTACTCCGAAAAAAGCGGACAAAGCAAGCTGCGAGGTATTTCTGGTCATGGAACGCACCCGCACCAGCAGCCTGTGGATAAACGGCGCTTTTGCAGGCACACAGAACAGTCTTTGCACCGCACACCGCTATAATATCACAGAATTTATAAACGGCGAAAAACTGCGAATTACCATTATGACAGACAATGTTTCCTGCCCCGTACCCGGCGGACATATGACCTCGCAGGATACCCAGACCAACTGGCTCGGCATCACAGGCGGATTTTATATTGAATTCGTAAACCGCAAAAGGTTTGAAAATATCTCGGTTTATCCGAACGTAAAAGAGAAAACGGTTACAGTCAGAGGAAAGCTTTCCGGCTGTGAAAGCCTTGAGCTTATCGCCGATGTAAGCGGCTTCCCGAAAAAATCTGTAACGGTCACAAGCGAGCATCCTGAATTTACCTATGAAATGGAAAACGCACAGCTTTGGAGCGAGCATCACCCTGTTACATATATAATGAATATATCCTCCGACGGTGATGTGAGTCATGTTACTTTCGGCATGCGCGAATTTTCAACGCAGGGTACTGATTTTCTGCTCAACGGCGAGAAAATTTTTCTGCGTGGCAAGCACGACGGCATGATATTCCCCATGACGGGCGCTGCCCCCACCGATACCGAAAGCTGGCTTGCAGTAATGAAGACTGCAAAAGAGTATGGTATAAACCACTACCGTTTCCACACCTGCTGTCCGCCGGACGCCGCATTCTGCGCCGCCGATGAGCTTGGCATCTATATGGAACCCGAGCTGCCCTTCTGGGGTACAGTTGAGGACGAGATCACAGACGGTCAGCAATACCTTATCGACGAAGGCTACCGTATCCTTGATGAATTCGGAAATCACCCCTCGTTTTTCGGAATGTCCCTGGGCAACGAGCTTTGGGGCAGCAAGGAGCGGCTCAACGAGATCCTCGGAGGCTATAAAAAGCACGACAGCCGTCACCTCTACACGCAGGGGTCAAACAACTTCCAGTTCTGGCCCTGCATAGTTGAAAACGACGACTTCTTCGTTGGAGTCCGTTTTTCAAAGGAAAGACTTTTCCGCGGTTCATACGCAATGTGCGACGCCCCTCTCGGACATATACAGACTGACGCTCCCAACTCGGATCATACCTACGACGCACATATACGTCCCTCGTCTGTAAACAGCGCACAAAGCGGCGGCGGTACAATTGAAATACAGTACGGAACAGGCGTAAAGACCGTTTCACTTGACAATGCAGGCGGCGAGTTTGTCTCGGATATACCCGTTGTTTCCCACGAAGTCGGACAATATTTCATGTACCCCGATTACAATGAGATAGAAAAGTACAAGGGCGTACTCAAGCCTTATAATCTTGAAATTTTCCGTGAACGCCTTGAAAAAGCAGGAATGCTGAAGCTTGCGGACAAATTCTTCCGCGCTTCGGGACGCTTTGCAGCCGAATGCTATAAAAACGAGATAGAAACTGCTCTGCGCTCCAAGGAGCTTTCGGGATTCCAGCTTCTCGATATTCAGGACTTTACGGGACAGGGCACGGCACTTGTGGGAGTGCTTAACTCTTTTATGGAAAGCAAAGGAATAATTACCTCGGTGGAGTGGCGAAGCTTCTGCTCTGAGAGAGTTATCCTCGGATGCCTGCCTAAGTTCGTTTTTGCGGCAGGCGAACAGGTCGAAATGCCTGTAAAGCTTTACAGCTATGCGGCAAAGTCCGATGTTGACCCGACAGTTACCGCAAAGCTTGCTGTAGATGGAGAAAACATTTCTGAATATAAGCTTTCGGCAAAAGGCAGCTTCAAGGGCGGCGTCTTTGATTTAGGCTGTATTTCTGTTGCCATGCCTGACTGTAAAAAGGCTGCAAAAGCAGTTTTAACAATCAACTGCAAGGATATCTGCAACAAATATATACTTTGGGTATATCCTAATACAGAGGCCTCACAGCCTGAAAACGTAACCGTTACATCCGACTGGAATACCGCAAGAACGGCTCTTGAAGCAGGCGGAAGGGTACTTTTCACTCCCGAAAATCTAAATGATGAAAATTCCGTTGAGGGAACATACTGCACCGACTTCTGGAACTACCCCATGTTCCGTTCCATTTCAGAGTCAATGAAAAAGCCAGTACCTGTTGGAACGCTCGGTCTGCTGATAGACAGCAAACACCCGTCACTTGCGGAATTTCCGTCAGAAACCTACTCCACGGCACAGTGGTACGACATTGTAAACCGTTCAAGAACAGTCATTCTTGACGGAACCGATATCGACCCTATCGTGCGGACTATCGACAACTGCGAAAGGAATCATAGCCTCGGCACTGTTTTTGAAGTTAAAACAGGCGGCGGAAGCCTTCTTGTATGCTCTGCAAAGCTTGACGGAGAAAACTCTCCATTGCCCTGCCGTCAGCTTCTGAAAAGCCTGACGGATTATGCAGCTTCAGACAGCTTCAAGCCGGTTCAGGCTGCCGATATTTCCGTGCTGGACAACATTTTCAGATAATGCACTGTGTTTTTGCACAAATAATTCCCATGTAATTTGTCGAGAAATTACAGCCGCTTAGTCCGTAAACGATTAAATTTGTCTAATATTACAGTTGCTTTAAAGCAGGAAATAAGGTATAATTATGTTGTATTATTGGCAAATTATGCACAAAACCCGTTATAAACCCGTAAAGAATGGAGAAGAAGATTATGATACCTGTTATCAGTAAAGAGGATTTTGAAGAAAAGCTCCGCACCGAGCTTCAGGTGGAGTTCAACGTTACACCTATCGACGCTTCGGATAAGCAGTTTTATAAGGCGCTCTCGGCTGTCGTAGTTGACATACTCCGCGAAAGACGCCGCAAGTTCCGCACAAAGAATCAGTCAGAAGGAAGAAAAGAAGTTTATTACCTTTCCATGGAATTCCTTATGGGACGTTCCCTGAAAACAAGCCTTTTTAACCTTAACATAAACGAAATGGTGGAAGAGGTCTTCAAAAAGTGGGATGTAAACCTTGAAAGGATTTATGAATACGAGCCTGACGCAGGTCTCGGAAACGGCGGTCTGGGACGTCTCGCAGCCTGCTATCTTGACGGTCTCGCTACCGACGGCTACCCTGCAATGGGCTATTCCATCTGCTATGAGTACGGTATCTTCAAGCAGAAGATCGAGGACGGCTGGCAGACAGAGCTTCCCGATAACTGGCTCCCCGGCGGCGAAAGCTGGCTGGTCGCAAAGCCCGACAAGGCTATCGACGTTCATTTTGAGGGCGAACTGACCGAATACTGGGATGACAAGTATCACCACATTTCTTATACAAACTACAATACCGTTCAGGCTATCCCTTACGATATGTATGTTCCCGGCTACGGCAACGAAGCTGTTTCCGTACTGAGACTCTGGCAGGCTAAAGCGCCTTCCTTTGATATGGCTATGTTCAATCAGGGCGACTATGCAAAGGCTCTCAGCCAGAATACCGTTGCACAGGCTATTTCAAAGGTACTCTACCCTAACGACAACCACCTTGAGGGCAAGAGCCTCCGTCTCCGTCAGCAGTACTTCATGTGCGCTGCTTCCATCGGAGACATCGTTGACCGCCATATGCGCGTTTACGGCACTCTTGACAATCTCCATGAAAAGGTTGCTATCCATATCAACGATACCCACCCGACCCTTGCTATCCCCGAGCTTATG
>JBJESH010000278.1:6406-7666 GCA_051882695.1 Oscillospiraceae bacterium
CAGAATAACCAGATCCACATGGCTCTGCTCTGCGTATGCGCTTCACACAGCGTAAACGGCGTTTCAAAGCTTCACTCCGATATCATCAAAAAGGACGTTTTCAAGAACGAGTATGCAGACACACCTTACAAGTTCAAGAACGTTACAAACGGTATCGCTTACAGAAGATGGCTGCTCCAGTCCAACCCCGGACTTACCTCGCTGCTTGAAGATACGATCGGCGACAGCTTCAAGAAGAATGCCGGCGACCTTATTAACTTTAACAAGTTTGAGAACGATGAAAGCGTTATCAAGCGCCTTGCAGAGATCAAAAAGGAAAACAAGGAGCGCTTTGCAAAGTATGTAAAGACCAACTTCGGCGTTGTTCTTAATACAGATTCAATCTTCGACGTTCAGGTAAAGCGTCTCCACGAATACAAGAGACAGCACCTCAACGCACTGAATATTATTGCAGAGTACAACTATCTCCTTGAAAATCCCGATGCAGACTTCGTTCCTAAGACCTATATCTTTGCTGCAAAGGCTGCTCCCGGATACTACCTTGCAAAGCAGATAATCAAGATGATCTGGGCATTGGGCGAAGAGATCAGAAAGAACCCCAAGATCAGCAAGAAGCTTCAGGTATACTTCCTTGAAAACTACTGCGTAAGCCTTTCCGAGCTTATCATGCCGGCTTCCGAGGTTTCCGAGCAGATCTCCCTTGCAGGTAAGGAAGCTTCCGGTACAGGCAATATGAAGTTCATGCTTAACGGTGCGCTTACACTTGGTACTCTCGACGGAGCAAACGTTGAGATCAAGGATCAGGTAGGCATTGACAATATCTTCATCTTCGGTATGACAGCCGAGGAAGTTCTTGCAAAACAGGCTCAGGGTTACCGTCCCGAGGACTACTGCAACAATAACGACGTTATAAACAAGGCTATCAACAAGATGTACCACGGCATCAACGGCTGCACATTCGAGGAAGTCGCAAACTCCCTCAAGTTCAAGGATCCTTATATGGTTCTTGCAGACTTTGACGCTTACCAGTGCGCTCAGCAGTATGTTTCCGAGTGTTATAAGGACCCTGCAAAGTGGAACAAGATGTCTCTCCACAACATTGCAGGCGCAGGTATTTTCTCTGCCGACAGATCTGTTGAAGACTATGCACGCGACATCTGGAAGCTTAAATAATATTTGAAACAGTAATTTTAAATTGAAAGTCACTTTTGAAACTATGTGTTGTCAAAAGTGACTTTTCTTTTTATTATGATTTGTTTT
>JBJESH010000278.1:7766-9480 GCA_051882695.1 Oscillospiraceae bacterium
TAAATTGATTAACCTGCTCCGTTTTGTCAATATTAACTGTGACCATAATTCCGAACGGAGGTATTTTTATGTCCGAAAACTGCAAAATCAGAACAGCCGCCCTTATCCTCGCAGGAGGAGATGGACTTCGTATGCGTCCCCTGACCTGTACAAAACCGAAAGCCATGCTGCCTGTCTGCGGCATTCCGCTGATAAGCTATACCCTTAATCTTCTGGAAAAGCAAGGCTTTAAACAGGCGTTTATCGCCGCCGACCGCCTTGCAAATGCCATTACAGATTACCTTGACGATGCATCTTCCATTGATTTTATCATTTCTCCTGCTCCGGAAGGGAACTGCAAACCCGTTTCCGAAACCGCTAAGGCAAGCGAAGCGGACATTCTTACTGTAATTTTCGGTGACATTCTGCTTGATATGGACTTATCCGCCGCAGTCGAAGCGCATATTTCATCAAAGGCGGATATCACCGTTGTCACCGCCGTTACCGAATGTCCCTGCGACCGCACCGCCGTTGTGACCGATGGGAACAGTATTACACAGATAATTGAAGCCTCCGCCCGTGAAAGCTGCCTTACAGATCTTTATGCCGCAGGAGTATTTATTATAAGCGCCGAAACCGCACTGAAAGCAGAAAAATACTCCGACCTGCTCACTGAATTTATACCGTCAGTTATCAGAGCCGGCGGAAATGTTCAAAGCTATACATCCGACGGACTGTTCACAGAGCTGAATACACCTGCTGATCTGTTTACCGCATCAAACGCCGTGCTTTCGGGACAATGTCCCGACCAACCGGAAAACATAGTCCGTACAAGAGAATACCACCCCGAACTGAACCTGTCTGTACCTGCGTATATTCCGCCCTCGGCCGATATCGCGCCTCATGCGGAAATAGGACGGGGAACTGTTATCGGAGAGAACGTCACAATCTGCCGAGGCGCAAAGGTAAACGGTGCAATAATCATGGACGGTGCTTTTATCGGAGAGCGTGCAACAGTAAATCACGCTGTAATAGGCACAGGCGCAAGACTTCTCACGGGAGCGTCGGTTTTTGAGGGAGCCGCAGTAGGCGACAGCGCAGTTATAGCCGAACAGGCTGTAGTACAAAGCGGAGTAAAAATATGGAACGGCAGACATCTTGACAGCTATTCCTGCGCCGCCCAGGACATAAAATACGGCTTTCTTGCACCCATGAAAATAGGTGAAGACGGAATATGCGGCGAAACGGGAAGTATCATCACACCTCAGACCGCCGCTTCAGTGGGCAGCGCACTTGCTTCCTTGGGAGGAAAGATCGGCGTTGGGTACAAGGACAGCGCAGCCTCAAAAAGTCTTGCTCTTGCAATTGCTTCGGGAATTACTGCCGCAGGTGCGGAAGCATGGCTGTTCGGTGTAACGAGCGAGCCTGCACTTGCTTTCTGTACCGCAAGATCACGGCTTGCAGCAGGCTGCTGGATAGACGCAGGCATAACTGCCAAGATACGTCTTTGTTCGGGAGACGGTCTGCCTCTGACCCGAAGCGAAGAAAAAATTATCGAGGGAGGAATAAACCGCGGCGAATACAGGCGCGCAGGCTTTATGCACTTCGGAGTGACCCGTGACACGGCAGCTATAGTACGTCTGTACAAAAATATGCTTGAGGAGACCGCCACGAAATCTGCGGGAAAATTCCGTGCGGTACTGAATACTTCGGGGACGGCAGTTTCCGATATGTG
>JBJESH010000279.1:0-2329 GCA_051882695.1 Oscillospiraceae bacterium
ACAAAGCTGCTTTTGATAAGCGGCTTTGTTTTTTGCAATAATTGACTTTTAATGGCTTTAGTGGTATAATTTTATTAATTTGACAAATAGGAATAAGTGCTGAGTATTAAATATTTGTATTTAACAAAAGGAGAATTATTAGTGGTAAGCATTGAATTATTAACAGAGAATAATTTTACAGAATCTTTATTAGATTCATATGAAAGAAGACAAGAGGTAAAAAAGGTATATAGAAAACAGAATAACGAATATGTTCTCATAGAACAACCATTTGTTGAGGATTGGGATCTTGAACGAAGACGTCAGATCGCTAAAAAAATTTATGGTGATGAGTATATAACGTATATTGCACTCAAAGACAAAAAAGTTGTTGGATTTATTGGGTTAATTAAACAACTTGTTGGCGAACGCATGATACTTGATATGATGCAAGTATCTGCTGAATGCAGAGGTACAGGCATTGGACGAAAATTGTTTGAAATCGGAAAAAAAGAAGCATTAAAAGCCGGTGCCAAAGAACTGTATATTTCTGCTTGTTCTTCTGAGGAGACAATTGCATTTTATATGGCAATGGGTGCAGAAATTACAGATGATCCAATTAAGCAATTAGCAGATGATGAACCGTTTGATTTACAAATGGTATGCAAAATTGTTTAAGTCTTATTTATAAAAAACTTTGTATATTTCCAATTTATCTAAACAAAAATACTTCTTAAAAAATAATTCCGAAAGGGAAACGTAAAGAAAATGGATAACTCAATTATCGAAAAAGTAAAATATCTGCGTGCGGAAATCGAACAGCACAACTATAACTATTACGTTATGGATAACCCCACTGTTGACGACTACACCTACGATATGCTTATGCAGGAGTTGAAAAAGCTTGAAGCAGAGTATCCCGAACTTGCTGACCCCAATTCTCCTACACAGCGCGTCGGCGGCGAGGCGCTTAATCAGTTTGAAAAGGTTGAGCATAAGGTCCAGATGGGCAGTTTGCAGGACGTGTTTTCTTTTGAACAGGTAAAAGCCTTTACAGAGCGCTGCAAGGAAGCTTCTGCAAAGCCTGTATATGTTGTAGAGCCTAAGATAGACGGACTTTCTGTTTCCCTTGAATACGTCAATGGTGAGTTTGTTAGAGGCTCGACCCGAGGCGACGGTTTTATCGGTGAGGACGTTACAGCAAATCTGAAAACAATAAAGTCAATTCCGCTGAAGCTTAAAGAAGCCGTGCCTTTTCTCGAGGTAAGGGGAGAGGTTTATATGCCCCGGGAAACGTTTTTAAAGCTTGTAGAAAAGCAGGAAAACAACGATGAGACTCCGTTTAAAAATCCTCGTAATGCGGCGGCAGGCTCGCTTCGTCAGAAAAATCCGAAAATTGCCGCCGAGCGTAAGCTTGATATTTTTGTTTTCAACGTTCAGCAGGTGGAAGGAATTGAGCTAACGTCCCATAAACAGTCCCTTGATTACCTTAAAAAGCTTGGATTTAAGGTTATTGCCGAGTATGTTCAGGCTGAAACGTACAATGAAATTCATGATAGAATTGAACATATCGGGAATATGCGAAGCGAATACAGCTTTGATATTGACGGTGTTGTAATCAAAATCGATGATTTTGCACTGCGTGAAAGAATGGGCGCAACCGCAAAGGTACCCAAATGGGCGGTTGCATATAAATTTCCGCCTGAAGAAAAGGAAACAAAGCTGCTTGATATTGAGGTAAACGTGGGCAGAACAGGTGCGATTACTCCCGTTGCTGTGTTTGAACCTGTACTTCTGGCAGGAACAAGCGTTAGCCGTGCGGTACTTCACAATCAGGAATTTATCACGGAAAAGGATATTCGTATCGGCGATATAATACTGGTACGAAAGGCAGGGGAAATCATTCCGGAAGTGCTTAAATCTGTTTCTCATGGAGAAAATTCCGTTCCTTACAAGCTGCCTGAATTTTGTCCTGTTTGCGGCGATAAAGCGGTCAAATATGCTGATGAAGCGGTTCTGAGATGTCCGAATGTTGATTGTCCCGCACAGCTGAAGCGAAATATCATCCATTTTGCAAGCAAGGGGGCTATGAATATTGACGGATTGGGTGAAGCAATTGTTACACAGCTTGTTGATAATAAATTAATTTCCGGTGTTGCTGATCTGTACAGACTCAAAACTGAACAGCTTGAAAATTTGGAGCGCTTTGGAAAAAAATCTGCAGAAAATCTTATTAATGCTATTGAAAGTTCAAAAGAAAACTCGCTCGAAAGAGTAATTTTTGCGCTTGGCATACGCAATATCGGTCAGAATGGTGCAAAGCTTTTGTGTAACCGTTTCGGAAGCATTG
>JBJESH010000280.1:0-2329 GCA_051882695.1 Oscillospiraceae bacterium
CAATCAGCTCAGACTGTGAAATTCCCATGTTTTCCATAAGCTTAGGATACATACTAATCTGTGTGAAGCCAGGCATGGTGTTGATCTCATTAAGGATAACTGTACCATCGTTCTTTAAGAAAAAGTCAATTCTTGAAAGGCCTGAGCAGCCCATAGCCTTAAATGCTTTGACAGCCGTTTCACGTATTTCACGGGAAGCTTTCTCGGGAATATCAGCAGGAATTGTAAGTCCTGATGTACCAAGAATATATTTTGCCTCATAGTCATAAAACTCGTTGCAGGAATTTATTTCTCCTACTTCGGAAGCAAACGGATTTTCCTTTCCAAATACAGCACATTCAACCTCGTGACCTTGAATAAATTCTTCAACTATAACTTTTTTGTCATGACTGAAAGCAAGTTTTATTGCGTTTTTTAATTCTTCAAATGAGGCTGCTTTATTTACCCCTACTGATGAGCCGCTGTTAGCAGGCTTAACAAAAAGAGGATAATCCAGTTCGCCTGCAATGTTGTCGCAAATTTCGTCAAGTCTTCCGAGATCGGTAACACTAACGCTTTTCCATTTTGCCATTTTAATTCCATTAGCTTCAAGAATCGTATGGGCAACAGCCTTGTCCATACAGTTTGCCGAAGAAATAATATCGCATCCTACATATGGGATCCCCGAAAGCTTTAAAAGTCCTTGAATAGCTCCGTCCTCACCATTCTGACCGTGAAGGGCAGGAAATACCACATCTATTTTAGATATTGTATATGCACCGTTTGATATTTTAAGAATACCCTTGTACATTGGGTCAGGAAGAATTGCGGCAGGAACACAATCAGGGTGAGATTCCCATGCTCCGGAAGCAATAAGACTCACATCTCCGGGATAAAAAAGCCAGCGGCCTTTTTTAGTTATTCCAATCGGTATTACTTCATATTTATCTGACGGAACAGCAGATATGATATTAGATGCAGAAATCAATGATATCTCATGTTCGTTTGAAACACCGCCGAACAAAACGGCAACTTTGATTTTTGACATAAGTACTGCCATATTCCTACAAACAGAATATGTACTCCTTTCAAATATTTTATGATTTTAAAAGATAAAACACAATAAATATACATTATAATTTATAAATAGGCGTTATTAATTCATTATATCATATTTCAATTAAAACTGCAACTATAATTTTTATAATAATACAGAAACAGGAAAAAATATTCCTGTTTCTGTATATTATATAATTTATTCAATGACAATAAAATCTGCAACTGCGTATCCATCGGTAGAATTATAACGTATAACATACCAATTTCCTGTCTGACCGTAAACCGAAACTGAAGCTTCGTTAGGAATTGAACCTATAATTGCAGCATCTGTAGAAGGGTAACTTCTTATATTAAGATTTGAACCGTCTGTAGCAACCTTGCCTCGCCTTATAGGTTCAGCTTCTACAAACGGAATTCCGAAATAATCACATAATGACTGAACAAGACTTCTTGCTATAGGCTGTATATTTGCCTTTATCCATTCTGCATCCTCATAATTGTCGTGGTAGCCAAGCTCTGCAAGTACTGCGACAGCTCTTGTTCGTGTAACTTCACCTAATGATGTAGTAGGAAGCGTATTTACTTTTGAAGGGTCAGGATAAATAAACTCAAGATTATTGGCAATTATTGAAGCAAGTTGTCTGCTTTGAGATGAGTACGGCGAATAATAAATGTCAATACCTCTTAGTTTTCCTGCAAACTGACCTGCACCTGCATTTGAATGAAGTGCAAGGTGAACATCATAATTTCCGGCATTTGAGTCGCTGATAGCTCCTTTTACATCTCGTGACGGGTCATTCCTTGTATATTCGATTCCCGATGAACGCAGATAAGGCTCCATTTCATCGGCAATTAAATTCATGTACTGTTCTTCTGTTCCTCCGTTTATATATTTATTCCATTCCTGAGTAGACGGACTTAAAAAAACACTTGGCATAATATAATCACATCTGCAAGTAAAAATGTGCAGATGAACCTCCTTATCGGTAATGTCAAGACACAGAAGTAATAATAAACATCTGCGCTGATTCATTATATGCAAATATTTTCGATAAGATACAAAAATGCTGTCCGAATTAACGGACAGCATAAATAAATTATTCTTCTGTCAGCTTTTCAAGCTTGTATCTTTCAAAAGCCGCATCATTAAGCTCAACTGTCTGATTTTCTGTCCAGCTTTTAACGGTAGAATTAAATTCTTCGCTCTTCATAGTGTTAATAGCATTTTCCCTCTGGTTATCCAAATAAGATTCATCTGCAAAAAGAGCCTGCATCTGTACTATATAATAAA
>JBJESH010000281.1:0-2320 GCA_051882695.1 Oscillospiraceae bacterium
TCGACAAGCTGACCGAATATGTCCGCGGTATCGGTGCAAAGGGTCTTGCATATGTTCGCTGGGTAGAGGATGCTCCCAACTGCTCATTTGCAAAGTTTATGGGCGAGGGTGAGGTTGAAGCAATACTCTCCGCAATCGGCGCTGAAAAGGGCGACGTTGTACTTATCGTTGCGGACAAAAACAGCGTTACTCTGCCGACTCTCGGCGCACTCCGTCTTAAAGTTGCAAAGCAGCTTGATATTATTCCCGAGGGCAAATTTAACTTCCTGTGGATAACCGAATTCCCGTTCTTTGAAAAGGACGAGGAAAGCGACGAGTGGCTTGCTATGCACCATCCGTTCACAATGCCTATGGACGAGTGCTTACAGTATCTTGATACCAACCCCGAAAAGGTTTTTGCAAAGGCATACGACCTTGTGCTTAACGGCACTGAGCTTTCCAGCGGTTCGATACGCATTACCGACTATGAGCTCCAGCAGAGAATGTTCAAGGCTCTTGGACTTACCGATGAGGAAATTGAAGCCAAGTTCGGCTTCCTTGTTGACGCATACAAATACGGTGCTGCTCCTCACGGCGGCATGGGCATAGGTCTTGACCGTCTTGCAATGATAATGTGCGGTGCAGACAGCCTCCGTGATGTAACGGCATTCCCGAAGGTTCAGAACGCTTCGGAGCTTATGTCTTCCTGCCCGTCGCCTGTTGACAAGGAAAGCCTTGATATTCTTGGCATTGCCGTTACTCAAAAGGAAGAGGAATAATATACGAATATTAAAAATCTCTTATAAAATTCCGAAAGGACTCCCGAAAAATGAAACGCACAGAACTGAAAAAATTACATGAAATTCCCGAAGCCTTTACAGAGGCCGTTACAGTCTGCGGCTGGGTGAAATCTATCCGCGTCAGCAAGGGCATTGCCTTTCTTTCGATTTCGGACGGAAGCTGCTTTACTCCGGTCCAGATAGTTGCCGAGGAAAGCAAGACCGCTGATTTCGGAACGGTATCAAAGCTTAACACGGGTGCGGCGGTGTCCGTTAAGGGAAGAGTTATACTTACCCCCAATGCAAAGCAGCCGTTTGAAATAAATGCGGACTGGATAACCGTTGAGGGGGCGTCCTCTCCAGATTATCCTTTACAGAAAAAGGCTCACGGGCTTGAATATCTGCGTTCAATATCGCACCTGCGTATGCGTACAAATACATTTCAGGCGGTATTTAAGATACGTTCTGCAGCGGCTCAGGCTCTTCACAGATTTTTTGCGGAGAACGGTTTTGTGTACGCTCATACTCCCCTTATCACCGCTAATGACTGCGAGGGCGCAGGCGAAATGTTCCGTGTTACGACCCTTGATATGAACGACGTACCCAAAACCGAAAACGGCGAGACAGATTTTTCGCAGGACTTTTTCGGCAGGAGCGCTTCGCTGACCGTTTCGGGACAGCTTGAGGGCGAGTGCATGGCTATGGCTTTCGGCAAAATTTATACCTTCGGGCCTACCTTCCGAGCGGAAAGATCCTATACTCCGAGACACGCTGCCGAGTTCTGGATGATCGAACCCGAAATTGCTTTTGCCGACCTTGAGGACGATATGGAGCTTGCGGAAAATATGCTTAAATACGTTCTGAATGCGCTTCTTGACGAGTGCCGTCCGGAGCTTGAATTTTGCAACAATTTCTACGATAAAGGACTTATTGAACGCATTGAATCTGTGGCAAATTCGGACTTCGCAAGATGCAGCTACACTGAGGCGATAAAGCTTCTTGAAGAGCATAAGGACGAGTTTGAGTACCCTGTTTTCTGGGGCTGTGACTTGCAGACGGAGCATGAGCGTTATCTTACGGAAAAGGTATTCGGCAAGCCTGTGTTCGTTACAGATTATCCAAAGGAGATAAAGGCATTTTATATGCGTATGAACGATGACGGGAAAACCGTTGCGGCAGTTGACCTGCTTGTTCCCGGCGTGGGTGAGCTTATTGGCGGAAGCCAGCGTGAGGAACGTCTTGACCTGCTTATGCAGAGAATGGCTGAGCTGGGTCTTTCCGCAGAGGATTACGACTGGTATCTCGACCTGAGACGTTACGGCGGAGCAAAGCATGCAGGCTTCGGACTCGGATTTGAACGGCTTATTATGTACGTTACCGGCGTGGCGAATATCCGTGACGTAATACCTTTCCCGAGGACAACGGGAAGCATTTATTAAAGAGGTGCTTTAAAAATGATGACTATGCTTTATACGGTCGGCGATAAGATCTATGTCAATCTTACAAACCGCTGTCCATGTGCGTGTACGTTCTGTATACGTCAGAACGGCGATGGCGCTTAC
>JBJESH010000282.1:0-9423 GCA_051882695.1 Oscillospiraceae bacterium
TCGGCTTCTTCTTCGGTAAGTCCAAGGGTACGAAGCTTTATTATCTGCTCTCCTGCAATTTTTCCTATTGCTGCCTCGTGGATAAGCGAAGCGTCGATGTTTCCTGCATAAAGCTCGGGAGTTGCGTTTACTCTGCCGTTGCCTGCAAGAATTGCGTCGCAGGCAGAATGTCCCGTACAGCGGCAGTTGCCCTTGATTACCGAGTGGTACTCCTGATAGGAATTACCCTTTGCAACGGAACGTGAAACAAGGTCAACGCCGGAATCTTCACCGTCAAGTGTAACACTGAAATCCGACTTTGCCGTTTCGTCATTATCGGTTAAAAGTCTTTCTCTGATAACAAGCTTTGCGCCTGCGCCAAGCTTTGCGGTAGTAAGGCGGTTTGTGCTTGTTACGCCGCTTATCTGGAGAGTATCCATCTCAACGTAGGAATTTTCCTCCATTGTAAGGTCGGTGACAGGGTCAATACGCTTTGCACCGCTTCCGCTGCCTGTACCGATATGCTTTTCTTTATAAAGCACACGGGCGTTTTTGCCCACAAAGAAGCGGTGGATACCGTTGTGACGAGCTTCCTCTTCGTCATCGGAATGTACTCCGCAGCCTGCAACGATAATGACATCTGCGCCGTCCTCAACGTAAAAATCATTGTAAACCAAATCGTTCACGCCGCCGTGAGTTACGCAGGCAGGAATATAAACGGTCTCTTTCTGTGCGCCCGAGCTGATGCGGATAACTATGCCGGGGTTATCCTGCTTGTTTTCTATTGTAATGTTTTCCGAATTCTGTCTGCCTGCGCATCCGCCGTTTTCGCGGATATTATAAGCGCCCTTGAACGCAGAACTGTCCCAGTCGGAAACAATGCCGAGAAGTTTGCTTGTGATTTCGTCCATATCAGAATTCCTCCTTCACAGACTTGCCGAGGGGACATTTATGCGCCGCCCCGTTTTCGCTGAGAAGCTGCGGAAGGATAGCTTCTCTGCTGCCTTCAGCTTTGACCTTGCCGTCTGAAATACCGACGATATAGTCGGCAATTTCCATAATTCTTTCCTGATGGGAAATGACCAGCAGGGAACGTCCGCTTTCGTTTTTTAAACGCTGGAAGGCTTCAATAAGGTTGGTGAAGCTCCAAAGGTCGATGCCTGCCTCGGGTTCGTCGAACACAAGCATTTTAGCGTTCTTGCGCGCAAGCACGGTAGCAATCTCTATACGTTTGCTTTCACCGCCCGAAAGACTTGCATCTGCTTCGCGATCCATATATTCTCTTGCGCAGAGACCTACCTCGCCGAGAAGCTCACACACTTTTTCTTCTTTAAGCCGGCACTCGGCAGACATTTCAAGCAGGTCACGGACGGTCAGTCCTTTAAAGCGGACAGGCTGCTGAAAAGCATAGGCAATTCCGCCCTTTGCACGTTTTGTAATATCCCATTCGGTAATATCCTCGCCGTCAAGAATTATTTTTCCGTCGGCAGGGTCATAAAGTCCGGCAATGATTTTGGCAAGAGAAGTTTTTCCGCCTCCATTGGGACCGGTGATAACCGTAAGCTTGCCGTCGGGGATAGTAAGGTTGATGCCCTTTAAAATTTCCTCGCCTTCGGGAAGCTTCCAGCGAATATCTTTAAGCTCCAGCATATTTAAAATTCCTCTTTCTTTATTTATACTAATAACCAATTAAAAAGTATATAAAAAATCAAGCAAAAGCTTGAATATATGGATTTGGAGTCTATACATTTATTGGTTCTTAGTATTAGCTGCATTTTGTCAGACGGTATACAGATAATATTTTGCTGCAAAATGCCGAATATTATTATACCACATTGGTAAAAAATAATCAAGTACTTACGGAAGGATACAGTAGTTTATATAGAATTTATAAAAAAACAGAGCGCATCACGATAAGGTGAATACGCTCCGGTAATAATTTTTTAGTATAAATCTATTTTTTCCTTTTGCTGAAAAATACCCACGCAAAAAACGGAGCGCCTATCAGCGAGGTCACAACACCAACCGAAAGCTCGTTGGGAGAGATGACTGTTCGTGCGGCAAGGTCGCAGAGTACCATAAAAATTCCTCCGAGGACTGCAGACATAGGCAGCAGAAGCTTATGCTTCGCCCCGAAAATACGTCTTGCAATGTGGGGAGAGATAAGGTCTACAAACCCTATTACTCCCGAAAATGCGACTGCTGTTCCCGACAGTACCGCTGTAACAAGCAGCATTGCAGTTTTTTCGCGCTTTGTGTTCAGACCTGCAGCACCTGCCTGCTCGTCACCGAAGGTAAGCAGGTCAAGCTCACGGCTTCTGATTATAAAAAATACAAAACAAATGGTAAGAACGACTGCAAGCATAAGGACATAATCCCACTTGCGCCCCGAAAAGCTTCCTGTCTGCCATTTCATTATCTGCTTGTACTTCTCGTTTTTGGCGTTTGCCATCAGCGAAACGATACCGTTCACAAACAGCGACAGCACCATACCCGTAAGCACTATCGTACTGCCCTGAAGTGTGCGGTCTATTTTGGAAGCAAAGGCGACCATGAGGAACATTGTAACAATTCCGGAAACAAGTCCTGCAGCGGGAAGGGTAAAGCTGCCGAGAAATGAAAGCTCGGCGGCAATTACTATTCCTGCGCCCAAAGAAGCGCCGCTTGAAACGCCGAGGGTAAAGGGCGAAGCAAGCGGATTTCTCAGCACTGACTGAACCACAGTGCCGCAGGCGGAAAGTGCCGCACCCGTAAGAAATCCCATTACTACTCTTGGAAAACGTATCTCCCATATGATGCTGACATATGATTCCGCAACGCCCTCAAGAGATGTTCCGAAAAGCTTGTGCCCGAATATTTTTATTACCTGTACGGGCGGTACAAAAACGCTTCCTGCCGCAACTCCGATAATCAAGGCTGCCAGAACCGCAGCTAATGTCAGCGCTATCGTCAATGCGCTCCTTGAACTTTTCATTCGCCGTAAACTTCGGGGTATACGGCTTTTGCGATCTGGTATATACCGTCAACGATATACTGGGACGGACGGCTTGTTGCGTTTGCATTTACCTGATAAACCGCACCGTTCTTTACTGCCTTGATATTTTCCCAGCCTGCACGGGTCTTTATCTCGTTGAAGTCGTAGCCGTCGTACATAACGTTTGTAATTATAACGTCAGGGTCTGCGGCGATAACGCTTTCCTCAGAGTTGCTGAGCCAGCCGCTTTCGGATGCGTATATATTTTCTGCACCTACAAGAGTGAGCACCTCGTTAATAAATGTATCGTTTCCGCAGGAGTAAAGGTAAGGCGCAGCGCCGATCTCGAAGTAAACCGACTTCTTTTCCGCAATATCCTTTGCCTTTTCGGATATATCGGCAACAGCGCTGTCGATATCGCTCACAAGCTTTGCGCCGTTTTCCTCTGTTCCTGTGTATGCTGCAAGGAACTCAATATCAAGCTTTATAGCTTCTATAGAGCTTGATGTGGGAATATAAATAACGTTTATTCCTGCTTCCTTGAGAGCGGAATATGGGTCGTCTGCGCCTGTCATAGACATTCCGCTGATGATGATAACATCGGGAGCAAGTGCGGCAAGCTCCTCGGTATTAAGGTTGTAAAAGTCAATTGTGCATATTGCAGGGTCGATTCCGGCAACGTCTGAGGAATAAAGGTCAGCTGCAATAATTTTGTCAGCTGCACCAAGTCCCGTAAGGATTTCAGTGATCGATGGTGCGGTAGAAACGATAGTGTTTATCGTGTCGGGAACTTCAATGAGGTTGCCCTCACGGTCGGTAAGAGTTTTCGATTCGGCTTCGGTAACGGCTTCCGCAGTTTCCTCCGGAACAGCTTCTGTTGCCTCGGCGGTTTCGGTAATGGTTTCAAGCTGGGAAATATCCGCAGTAGTTATCTCTCCGCCCTCTTTGGTGGAGTCCGCACCGCAGGCAGCCATGCTCAAAGCAAGTGCAGCAGCGGAAATAAGCGCAATGATCTTTTTCATTTTCATAAATTTGTGTTCCTTTCGATTTTATTGACAAAACAAAAGCTCCGCCGATTGCCTCAGCGGAGCGAAATCACAGAGCCATGCCGAAAAAGCCCTGCCATTGCAGAATTTTTGCAAAGCAAAGCTGACGATACGTTAAAAAACGTTCGTCTGAAATTCGGCACAGACTGCATCAACCGTTCACTGCGGCGCACAGCCAATAAAAACGCATACGCATTTTTATAATTGCAGGCAGGTCTTCCGACTTTGACTTACCGGAACAATCGGACTCCGCACGCCTTCCCGACAGCTAAGCTGTCAGTGACATATGTGCGAAGCGGCATAAGCCTTGTCATTACGGCGGCAGGACCGTGCATACGCTTCCCTATTATCCCCGTCCGCGGACAAGCCGCACGGGGCACCTGCATAAATATGCTTTTATTAAATCTTACAAATTATATCACCGTAAACTTTGTTTGTCAATAATCTGACATTTACGAATTTATTACGATATTGTAACATATCAAGTCCACATATCGGCAATTTTTTTCATATAACCTTTTACGTCCGTTTCAAAGACCTGGTTCAGCTTTTCCGATTTAAGCACATTGCCGGTAGCTTCGCAAAGTACCGATTCTCCGTCCTTCATAAGAAGCATTCTGTCAGAAACCGCAGCAGCAAGATTAATGTCGTGGAACACTCCTATAACAGATTTGTCGTTCTTGACCCAGCGCCTCAGAAGCGTAATAAGCTCCGTCTGACGTTTGAAGTCAAGATGGTTTGCAGGTTCATCCAGAAGAATAATATCAGGCTCCTGCGCAAATGCTCTTGCAAGAAAAACTCTTTGGACTTGTCCGCCGGAAAGCTCGGTGATAAGTTTATTTTCAAGGCCTTCAAGTCCTGTTTCGTATATATATTTTTTTGCGGCAGCAATATCTTCGGCTGAAGCTTCTGCGAAAAGTCCGCCTTTCTGCCTTGCATATCTGCCCATAAGCACCGTGTCAAGAACGGTATAATCAAAATAATCACCGCCTGCACCAGTCTGGGAAAGCATTGCAATGCGTTTTGCACGTTCCTTTACGGGTATGTCGGTAACGGCAGTTCCGTCAAGAAATACCCCGCCGGAAACAATTGGAATAAATCCGCAGACTGCACGCAGAAGAGTGGTTTTTCCGCATCCGTTAGGTCCTGCCAGCGAAAGAATCTCTCCCTCACTGAGAGTAAATGAAATATCCTTAACAACAATTTCTCCGCCGTAGCCGCAGAAAAGCTTTTCTATATTTAAAGCAGCCATTTTATCAAACTCCGTTTAAATTTTTGCCGCAAGTTCTTTTATGTAAGTTTTAAGCTCACCGCCTATGTCGGGGCGCTTCAAAGCGACTTCTATGCTTGCTTTAAGAGCGCTGAGTTTATTGCCCATATCATAGCGTGTGCCTGTAAAATCTACTCCTATCATGCCGTCACGGTTTGCAAGAGCCTTCATAGCATCGGTGAGCTGCAGTTCGTTGTTCCTTCCGTAAGGAGTATGCTCCAATATATCGAAAATGTCCGGAGGCAGCACACATCTTCCCAGTATAGAATAATTTGAAAATATCTGCTCGGGAGCGGGTTTTTCTATCATATCCGAAATGGAAAAATTACCGTCCTCAAGCGCCTCCAGCTTCATGGATGAATATCTCATGACGTCCTCTGCAGGAACTTCTTTTATTCCTACGATACCCTTGCCGTATTTTTCATAAGCTCTGCAAAGCTGACCGATGACCGGGTCATCGCCCATTATCACATCATCTCCGTACAGGACAGCAAACGGTTCATCGCAGGCAAAGCTTTTTGCGCAAAGCACCGCATGACCGAGACCAAGCTGTTCTGCCTGACGGACATACATGATATTAGCCATTGAACCGACCTTGACGATCTCATCATACAAGCTTTGCTTTCCGCTTTTAAGCAGCTGGCGTTCAAGGTCGGGAGAACGGTCGAAATGATCCTCAACGACATGCTTTCCTCGTGAAAGAATAATGAGGATATCGGTAATTCCTGCGCTTACGCATTCCTCAACGATATACTGTATCGCAGGCTTGTCCAGTATGGGCAGCATTTCCTTAGGCATTGATTTTGTTGCAGGGAGCATTCTTGTGCCGTATCCTGCCGCTGTAATTACCGCTTTTCTTATTCTCATTTTTACGACCATTTTTCCGATAGGAAAAATGTCCTCCTTTCGATGTTTTGTGGTTTTAAGCCCGACGTAGTCGGCTGCGTAAAATTTCAAGCGACAGCTTGAAAAACAAAACTCGTGTTTGAAAATTTATTTTCAAACTTTATCCCCCAAATTATATTTTTCCGAAAATTGCTGTATACTGACCGAACCACAAAATAATTGACGGAAGTGCCATAAGGCATATGAACAGTACCAGCCACAGCGCCGATGTGCCGCCTTTTTTAACTATTTTTGCGCGAAGAGCAGCGCTGTCGGTAAAGGGATCCTGCGATTTTATTTTTTTGATTTTTCTGATAGCGGAATCAAAATAAAGCTTATTTCCGAAAAGTCCCGTAGTAAACATAAGCGTGTAGAGAAGCACATATCCGATCATAAGCACTCCTCTGAAAGCGCTGCTTGTAATGTTTATTGAAGCCGCCATATTGGAAAATACTCCGAAGCCGCCAAGCTGTGAGAGCAGGGCAATGTACTGTGGGATCTGAGAAATTATCCTTACGATAAACGACGCAAGGGCGATAAGCGGCATTTTTCTGTATGAAAAATACAGCTCGGGAAAAAGCATTGCGCAGAAGTTCCAGCTTATGCCGCGCTTTATTTCTTTGAACCTCTTGAATATAGGAAGATAATAATGGGTGTTGGTGCCAACATAGTCCCCAAGCTCGGACATTTTTACGCCGTCAAAATCTTCGTCGGGGCTGAAACCGCAAAGCGGGTCAGAAAAATTCACCAGGAACGGATTCATCTGAACTCCGCCCATTCCGCCGTTTGCATTTCGGTTATATGCGTTTGGGTCGTCATTTATGTTTATTCCTGAAAACGTCTGCGCTGTTTTGTCGCTTTCGTTCTGAATATTTGAAACAGGCATACCGCATCTGCGGCAGAAAAGGGTCAGCGGTGGATTTGTATTTCCGCAGAAACGGCACACGACCGCTTCGCTTTCCGAACCGTCTCTTCCCGTATCATAGGACGGCTTCCAGCTTCCGCCGCAGTTATGAAGCGCGGTGTTGACGCACTTGCCCTCTTTCTGCCAGCATTCTCTATGATAGGGAGTACCGCATTCGGGGCAAACGACAACGTCGTCCTCGGAAGTAAATTTTTCACTGCACACCATACATCTTGTGCCAATATATCCTGACATCTGAAAAGCCTCCGGTAAATATATGTTAAAATAAGTATAACACAAAATCCGCCGGATAACAAGCATATTTTTAATGTTTCATCAACCTGTCACATAAAACGTTTAAATTTGCTTGACAATTTTCGGCAGCAGGGGTAAAATAATTATATAATTAGAATAGAAAAAGGACGGAGATCGTTATAAAGAAAAAGTTAAAAAGCCTGTGCAGGATCATTTTCGGAAGAACAATGATAGTTGTTCTGGGACTTGCTTTGCAGGTCTCGCTTATAGTTGTGGCGCTTGGAGTGTTCAACGATCATTTTGTTTATTTTTCGGCTGCTTCGTCAATACTTTCAGCAGTTGCCCTTATATGGATAATTAACGACAAGACCAATCCCTACTATAAGCTGGCGTGGATAGTTCCCGTTATGCTTCTGCCTGTACTGGGAACGTTTATGTATATATTCGTAAAGCTTGAGTTCGGCACTCATATTATGAACAAGCGTATTTTGCAGCTTATTGACACTACCTCGCCGTTTATTCCCCAGGACGAGGAGACTCTTGAAGAGCTTGGAGAAATAAGCACAAAGGAAAAAAATCTTGCACAGTATATGAAAAAATTTGCAGGCTATCCTGTCTGGAAGAATACCTATGCCGAATATTATCCTATCGGTGAGGAAGCCTTTGCTGCAATGATTCGGGAACTTGAAAATGCCAAGGAATTTATTTTCATGGAATATTTTATTGTCGAGCGCGGCGAAATGTGGGATACTATTCTTGAAATTCTTGTAAGAAAGGCAAGCGAGGGCGTGGACGTCCGCTTTATGTACGATGGAATGTGCAGCCTTGTTCTGGTGCCTTACAGCTACCCCAAAAAGCTTATCGACCGTGGAATAAAATGCAAAATGTTCTCACCGATAAAGCCGGTGCTTTCAACGGTGCAGAACAACCGCGACCACCGCAAAATTCTTGTTATAGACGGTCATACTGCTTTTACGGGAGGTATAAACCTTGCAGATGAATACATCAACAAGTGTGTGAGGTTCGGACACTGGAAGGATACCGCTGTTATGATAAAGGGGGAAGCTGTAGCCGGATTTACGATAATGTTCCTGCAGAACTGGAATATCGGCGAATACGGCAGAGAGGACAAGTATGAAAATTACATTAGGCATGATTTTCCCGAAATTGCCGAAAAGGAACTTTGTACTGACGGCTTTGTACTTCCTTACGGCGACAGTCCTCTTGACAACGAAAATGTTGGTCAGACAGTCTATCTTGACATTATTAACCGTGCCGAAAGGTATGTACACATAATGACGCCGTATCTGATACTTGATAATGAAATGATACAGGCGCTTACCTATGCTGCCAAGCGCGGCGTTGACATAACCATCATCATGCCTCATATTCCCGACAAGGTCTATGCCTATCTGCTGGCACGTTCATACTATGCTGAACTGATAAGCACAGGAGTGAAAATTTATGAGTACACCCCCGGCTTTGTACACGCGAAAGCATTTGTAAGCGACGACATAAAAGCTGTGGTCGGCTCAATAAACCTCGATTACAGAAGCTTGTTCCTGCATTTTGAATGCGCTTGCTATTTTTACCGCAGTCCGGTTGTCGCCCAGGTGGAAAACGATATGCAGGAAACCTTGAAAAAGTGCGTTATGATAACGCTTGATGACTGCAAAAAGTACAATATTTTCAAAAAAATCGCAGGACGTATTCTGCGTCTGTTTGCTCCGCTTATGTAAAGAGAGGTTGGTTTTATGTCTCTTGATAAAAAGAATATTCCTAAGATTATCGGGATAATTACCGCAGCGGCTGCAATTTTCTGTGTGTTCCGTAATTTCGGTACGGTAATTAAATTTTTCGGAAATGTGATCTCTATATTTATGCCGTTTATAACCGGAGCGGCAATTGCGTTTATTATAAACGTTCCCATGAGAAGCATTGAAAAGCATCTTTTCCCGAAAAATAAGCGGCTTGAAAAGCTTCGCAGACCGCTTGCACTGGTGCTTACATTTCTTGCTATTGCTGCGGTAATTGCTGCTGTAATGATACTTGTTATTCCGCAGCTTGTAACAACTGCTTCAAATCTCGGAAAGCAGATACCTGATTTTAT
>JBJESH010000283.1:0-2317 GCA_051882695.1 Oscillospiraceae bacterium
CACTCAGTTCCGTAAAGCTTTCAGTAGTGACTGTAGTTTCAGTAGGAATAGCTGTGCGGACATTGCCGTATCCGGAAGTAAATTCCATAGGATACCATCCGAAACCGTCAATGTAAATTTCGACCCATGCATGACCTCGTGCATCGCTTACATCTATCTTGGCAGACGTTCCCACAGTTGTTCCTGCGGGAAAATCCATAGGCTTGATGATATATCCTTCAACGTAACGTGCAGGTATTCCGGCATACCTGCACATAATTACAGCAGCGGAAGCAAAATGAGAGCAGCTTCCTTTGCGGTTGTCCAGAAAATATTCGACAAAATCCTCTCCGGCAGGAAGCTTGCCTGCGCTCAGACTGTATTCGCAGTTATCCCGAAGCCACTTTTTTATATAGTAAAGCTTTCTGCTGAAAACAGTCATTTCGTCAAGTGTGCTTTTTCCTGTTTTAACTTCCTCGGCAGTAATATATTTATAGTAGCTTTCGCTGAAAATATCGGTTCGTGAAAATCCGTCGGGCAGATCGAGATAGTTTTCATAAACAAACTGTCTGTAAGCGGCTTCATCAGCCGACAGTGCAGACGGTACCGACCATCTTTTACGGAAAAGGTCACGATAGCCATAATATTCCTTAGGGTCATAAAACTGTCCGAAATATGACTGTGACGAGCCGCCGAAGCTGCTTCCGCCAATTGTTTCATAGCGTGAAACACTTTCGGGAACAAGATTATATGGCATATAAAGGTATTTGTTATTCGCTGAGATGTTTTTTACCGAAAAACTGTATTGCGGCATTGCATTGCGTATATATTTCAGGTTATAACTGTCAAAGAGCAGGGGAGAAAGCCCCTCATTTGAGAAGCTGTCAGTAATTTTTTCAAGCTCAGAAAGCTTGGAAGAGGGAAGCTGTTCCCAGCTGTTTCCGGTGTAGACCGAACCTACAAAACCGCGCAGGTAAATAGTGTCTTCAGATTTGGGAATTGTCACTTGAAGAACGGTATTTCCGTCAAAGTGAATATCGTCAAATTCGCCGAGCTTTCCGTGGTTGATTGCTCCTGACGGAGAATTATTGCGTGTTGCTATCGTAATAATATTATCTATAACCTGTTGTACATTTCCGCCGTTTATATATTCCACAGCATTATCATACATAGCATTAAGCCGTTCAGGTCTTTGATATCCGAAAAGCTTCATTGAAAATATTATTATAATTATACTTAATGCAGAAAAAACTGCCGCAGAAAATGCGCAGTAGGACGAGCATTTTTTGCATTGCTTATCGGAAATCCGTTCGGCGGCACTTGATTCATATGCAAGCACTGCTGCCCAACAGGTTATTACTCCAAAAAAAGCAATGTAATTCGGCTCCAAACCAAACATAAGTACCGAAAAAACAGGAATGGCAGTTACAACGCATACCATTGCCGCAAACGGACGTCTCATTATGAAGTAAGCCGCTGCCATACAGATGAAGATCGCTGCAAAGCATACGAATATGGTCAAATGATGTTCTGACAATTCCGGTTCAATGATATAAATGTATGGAGTTTCACGGTATTCGACTTTAATTCTCGCCAAAAAAGTGTTGAGCATATTTGCAATACCGGCGCAAATATCGTTTCTGTAAAAGAAAACTTCTGCGATGAAAATCAATATTGATATGCTCGATGCAGCGGCAAAATATTTTGCTTTAAGGCTGAAGAGCAGCGTGAATATCAGGCTTGCAGAGATAATGACTGCTGCCGTCAGCAGAAAGCTTACACCAAGATCTATACAAGTAAGAAATGTAAAAACTGAACCTAAACAGCTGCAGAAAAGTATAGCCGCTTTTATAAACAAAGGAGCAAAGCCGGAACGTGAACGCTTGTCTGCATGAATACTTGCGGAAACGCTTACCGAATGCTGCGTTTTGTTCATAGCTTTACTCACTCCTTTTTATATTGTAAATTCTCCGATATCAGAGCTTAACTTTTCAGCGTCGGCATAAATAATTTCCGCTTCGGGATATTTTGCGTCATCGTTTTCCGAAACCGCACCTGATATATCCGTGCATATGATAGTCAGCCTTGCTTCACGGCATAAATCTGAAAGCTCTTCAGCAAATGCACGACCGTATTTTTCAGCAAATACGATAACTCTCGAAAATTCTCCGTTTAATATAAACGTGCTGTCGTTGATTGCTACGGTATATGCTGCACTGCTGTTAAGTTCAAATTTCTGCGATTCCGAGGAAATTTTGTTTATTTCTGCGTAAAATCCTTCTATTCCCGTAATTTCCGCTGTGTAAAGATTACATCCTTCATATGGAACTGCTAAAAA
>JBJESH010000284.1:0-9350 GCA_051882695.1 Oscillospiraceae bacterium
GAAGATATACCCGAGGATATGCGTGAGATAGCCGAGGAGTACCGTGCAAAAATGACGGGCGTTGCTGTCAACGACCTTATCAACCGTAATGTTACACCTAATTTTGCAAACCATATCGACGATTATTTCAGTGCTGTGATCAACTCGCAGGTCGAAACCAATTTCACAGCATATGACTATAAGGAGCAGGCTCAGGCGATGAAATACGTTGCCGAAAGCAACGGCAAAATTTCAAAGCTTGTGACTGTTACGGGAGCATATGATGAAAATTCGCTTTTTGTGCTGGACGAAAATTTCCTGAAATCGCTGACAGAGCGTTTCAAGCTTTATGAAGAAAACGAAAATACTCTTTCTGCGGAATAATTCAGCTGTATATGCAAATAATACTCTCGGAAGTACATTTTCCGAGAGTATTTTTATTTAGTGATATGAAAGGAATGAATAGAATGTTTGATAAAATCGCACTGGCGCTTCTCATTATAGGCGGACTCAACTGGGGTCTTGTGGGAATTTTCAGCTTTGACCTTGTAGCATGGCTTTTCGGCGGCACAGGTGCAATCCTCAGCAGGATCGTGTATGTTCTTGTGGCGCTTTCTGCTGTCTGGTGCATAACTCTTCTGTTCAGACGCAATACCATTGCCGAAAGCTGAAACTTCGGCAAAAGTGACGTATAAGCTTTATCCGGGAAGAACGCTTTTCTTCCCGGTTTATTTTTTTCCTTGCGGCAGTATGTTTTTGCTTCATTCGCCTTATTCTGACAGATTATTTTCAGCGTCAGTGATATAATTGTTCCGATAATAATATCGGTTTACTGCGATAAAATCGGAAGGATCGTGACGGTATATGAAGTTGAAAGAAAAAATAATTACGGAATCGGCGGAGGCTGCTGTTACTGCTGCAAAGAAAACAGTCAATCCTGCGGCGGCATTTTTCATGTCGGCGCTGCTGGGCTTTCTTGCGGCAGGAACAAGGCTTGGCGGAAACGGAGCGCCGCTTTGCACGGCTCTTACGGCAGTAATTTCTCCGCTTGGCGGTTTTGCCGCTTTCGGAGGAGCTATGGCATCGTTCTTTCTGGACAGTACGATTCAGCTTTCTGTTACTGAAATTATTTCAATGCCTGCGGTAATTATATCGCGTGCTATGATAACGTCCGTTTTCGGCAGAAAGATGACGCCTGTTTCTGCCGGGTCGCTTGCCTGTGCGGCATACATAATATGCGGCATTGCTGCGGCTTTTTCTTTCAAGATCACGGCAGCGCTTATTCTTGCTGTATTTTTTCGTGGCGTGCTTTGCGGAGGAGCTGCTTTTTTTACGGAAAAAGCTTTTTGCTGTGCGGAAAGAGGCTTTGTTATTTCTGCCGAGAGCTGCGTTTCGGTTTCGGTAGTATATATGCTTCTGATTTGTATGCTTTGCGGAATAAGCCTCGGTGCAGTCAATGCAGGAAGAATTGCAGGCTTATTCTTTACTGCCGCCGCTGCCTTTCGTTACGGGATACCGGGCGGTGCGGCGGTCGGAGCACTTTCGGCGTTTGCTTTCGGGGCGGCTTCTGCTTCAATGGCTCCGTCGGCGGCTATAGTTGTATGTGCCGGACTTGCTTCCGGATTATTTTTCAAAAAAAGCAAGCTTCTTTCCGCTGCTGTTTTTATTGCGGTAGTTTTTGCCGGCGCTCTTGTGTACGGTATGCCTTCGGACGCTGTAAGGCTTATTCCCGAGGCGGCTGCGGCTTCGGCAGCATTTTGTATTATTCCCGAAAAGCTTTACCGCAAGCCTTTCGGCAGAACTGCTGCGGCTCCGTCGGCTGCTGCTGTGAATTACGGTGCAAGGCTTAAATTTGCGGCGTCGGCGGTTTCGGATGTAAGGTCAAGCTTTGCAAAGGCGGCTAAGGTACTGGAAAACGGAGGTAACGGTAATGACATTTCTTCGGAGGTCTGCGGCAAGGTCTGCACGCTTTGCAGAAGCAGCGTGTTTTGCGGTGAAAATGAAAAACACCGTATTGACTCCTATTTCCGCCCTGCGGAGAATATACTTAAAAGCAAGGGTTTTATTACTGAAAAAGAACTGCACAAGGCTCTTGAATGCTGCCCGAAAAAAAACGAACTGGCTGAAGCCTTTAACGAAATGTACAGGCTATCGCAGATAGAAAGACGGTACGGCGACGTTACAGACTGCATGAGGGAGATAACTCTCGAACAGCTTTCCGAGACTGAGGATATGCTTTGCTTTCTGAGCAGAAGTGCGGATGTGCTTTCATCCTGCGATGAAGTTCTTTCGGAATACGTTCGTGAAGCGCTGGAGGAATCCGGTGTGAAGGACCCTGCGGCGGCGGTGTTTTTTGACAGTGACGGAAGAATATTTATAGAGTGCTTTTATGAGGGACTTCTGAACGTAAAGCTTGAGGAGCTTTCCGAAAGGCTTGGAAGCATTACGGACAGGGAGCTTGATGAGCCGACGGCGGTCTCGCTTAACCGTATTACGCATCTTTGCTTTCAGGAACCGCCCGTTTTTGAGGCTGAAGTCGGAAGGGCAAAGGTCAGCGGAAGAGAGAAAACCAGCGGGGATTCGGACACATCTTTCCGTGACAGCATGGGAAATCTCTGCATCCTTATTTCGGACGGCATGGGAAGCGGCGTCAGAGCAGCGGTCGAAAGCTGCATGACGGTTTCGCTTATGACAAGGATAATCCGTGCGGGACTTGGTACAGATGCTGCGGTACGGTTAATAAACAGGCTTCTGCTCACAAAGTCGGCGGAGGAAATTTTTGCTACCGTTGACCTTCTGAGAATAAATCTTTTTACCGGCAAGGCAGAGGTCATAAAGCTTGGTGCGGCGCAGACTTTTTTCAAGACGAACGGTACGGTGAAAACTGTGGAGAGCTGGTCTACTCCTGTTGGAATAGTAAGCTCGGTCGAAATTTGCAGGCGCTCGGTACAGCTTTCGGACGGCGACAGCGTGGTTATGATAACCGACGGTATATGCGAGGACTGCTTTCCCCGTGTGCGGGAGCTTATGCTCAGCGTTGGCGTTACTGCGCAGGAGTGTTCCGAAAGGATAATTGCGGCGGCTGAAAACGGTATGGAGGAGGATCTGTGCCGCTGTGATGACAAGACAGTTTATGTTGTTAAAATACACAAAATCTAATCCTGACTGCTCCTGCTCTTATTGTTGATTTTGCATATTATATTGTAAAATAATTGAAAATAAACTAAAATATGACATATTATTTAATTTGTTCCATTTTTAATTCCAATATTTATGTAAATATTGCACAGTTTTAACTTGTGTTTTACGTTAAGATTATAAAATTTTACTAAAAACACTTGCAATATGATACATAATCTGTTAAAATATAAACATAAGAAAGTATAAGGAGTTTTCTGCATGACAAACAATGATAAAAAATTTCCTGAGGGATATGAGTTCCCGCTGCATATTTTCCATGAGGGAACCAATTTTACCGCTTTTGATTTCTTCGGCGCTCATAAAGGAAAAAAAGACGGCAAGGACGGAGTATTCTTCCGCGTATGGGCTCCCCATGCAAAATCAGTATCTCTTGTAGGCGATTTCAATAACTGGGACAGGGACAAAAATCCCATGGAGCAGCTTGCCGACAAGACTGTCTGGGAGATATTCATTCCCGGAGTTGAGCAGTATTTTACATATAAATATAGTATAGAAACCGCTCATATGAGCATTGTTATGAAGTCCGACCCGTTCGGTACTCATATGGAGACGCGTCCCAACACAGCTACAAAGTATTTCGATATCAACGGCTATAAATGGAACGATGCAAAGTGGTACAATGACAGAAATTCAAAAAATATTTACCGCAGCCCGATGAACATTTATGAGGCTCATCTGGGTTCATGGCGCACATATGAAAACGGCGAGCCGTTCAATTATGTTAAGTTTGCAGAGGAGATGATCCCCTATCTCAAGGATATGGGCTATACCCATCTTGAGCTTATGCCGCTTGCCGAGTACCCCTTTGACGGCTCATGGGGATATCAGATAATCGGTTACTATGCGCCGACTTCACGTTATGGTACTCCCGAGGACATGATGAAAATGGTGGATATGTTCCATCAGGCAGGCATAGGTGTTATTCTTGACTGGGTACCCGCCCACTTCCCAAAGGATGCGGCAGGCTTGTTTGAATTTGACGGCGACTGCTGCTATGAATACTCCGACCCTCTTAAAAAGGAGCACGCTTCATGGGGTACGAGAGTATTTGACTTCGGCAAGCCCGAGGTTCAGTCCTTCCTTATTTCAAATGCTGTTTACTGGATCGAAAAGTTCCATATAGACGGTCTTAGAGTTGACGCTGTGGCTTCGATGCTCTATCTTGATTACGACCGCAGAGAATGGCGTCCCAACAAGGACGGCGGAAACGAAAATTATGAGGCTATTGATTTCCTGAGAAACCTCAATACTGCTGTTTTCGGACGCTGCGGAAATATTCTTATGATAGCCGAAGAATCTACTGCATGGCCGCTTGTTACAAAGCCTGCAGACGTTGGCGGTCTTGGCTTCAACTTCAAGTGGAACATGGGCTGGATGAACGATATGCTCGACTATATGAGAATGGACCCAATCTTCCGTGCAAACAATCACGGAAAGCTGACATTCTCGTTCTTCTACAGCTTCAGCGAAAACTTTATTCTTCCGATCTCCCACGACGAGGTGGTTCACGGAAAGGCTTCGCTCTTCAATAAGATGAGCGGCAGAAGCATGGAGGAAAAGTTTGCTTCGCTCCGCACATTCCTTGCGTATATGTTCGCACACCCCGGAAAGAAGCTCAACTTCATGGGTACCGAATTTGCACAGGTAATTGAATGGAATTTCAAGCAGGGTCTTGACTGGCTGCTGCTGGACTATGATAACCACAGGAAAACTCTTGACTTTACAAGAGATCTGAACAAGTTCTATCTTGCAAATTCTCCGTTCTGGGAGAATGACGAGTCATGGGAAGGCTTCTCATGGATATGTCACGATGACTATATGCAGAGCATAATTTCTTTCAGAAGAATAGACAGAAGCGGTAATGAAATTATTGCTGTATGCAACTTCGTTCCCGTTGCAAGGGATAATTACCGCATAGGCGTTCCTTATGAGGGTACATATGAGCAGGTACTTTCAACAGATGATGAGAAGTACGGCGGCACGGGCATTATTCAGAACGGCAAGCTTAAATCCGAGGATTACTCAATGCACGGTTATGAGCAGTCTATCGTTCTCGATATTCCCGCAATGAGCGTTATGTACTTCAAGTGTACGCCCAAGAAAAAGCGTGCTCCAAAGGCTAAGCCAGACGCAAATGCGTCCGCTGATAAAAAGACAAAAACTGCAAAGTCCGCTAAAGGCGGCAAAACGGCAGGTGCTGCAAAGGGGGCAAGATCCGGTGCTGCGGCTAAGAAGCCGTCGGCAAAATCCGCACCTAAAAAAACGGGCGGAAAAGTAAAAAATGATAAATAAATCCCATAACATTAGGAGGATATAAGAATGTATACAACCAAAAAAGAATGCGTTGCAATGCTGCTTGCGGGCGGTCAGGGAAGCCGTCTGTATGCTCTTACCCATGACATGGCAAAGCCTGCCGTTCCTTACGGAGGCAAATATAGGATCATTGACTTTCCTCTTTCAAACTGCGTAAACTCCGGTATTGATACTGTCGGTGTTCTCACTCAGTATCAGCCTCTGGTACTTCACGATTACATCGGTAACGGTCAGCCTTGGGATCTTGACAAGCTTAACGGCGGCGTTCACTGTCTGCCTCCTTACCAGACTGCTCTCGGCGCTGAGTGGTATAAGGGTACTGCAAACGCTATTTATCAGAATATCGCTTTCGTTGACAGATACGACCCGGAATATGTTATCATTCTTTCCGGTGACCACATCTACAAAATGGACTACAACGAGATGCTTGAATTCCATAAGAAGAAGAACGCTGACGCTACTATTGCTGTACTTGACGTTCCAATGGAGGAAGCTTCACGCTTTGGTATCATGACTGCCGATGAGAACGGCTTCATTACAGAATTTGAGGAGAAGCCAAAGCAGCCTAAGTCTACTCTTGCTTCAATGGGTATTTACATCTTCACATGGAAGAAGCTGAAGCAGTATCTTATCGACAATGAGAACGACGAAAATGCTTCAAAGGACTTCGGTAAGAACATTATTCCCGATATGCTTGCAAACAAGGAAGTTATGGTCGCTTATCCGTTTGAGGGCTACTGGAAGGACGTTGGAACTCTTGATTCTCTCTGGGAAGCAAATATGGATCTGCTCAATCCAAACATTCCTATCGACCTTTACGATCCCGAATGGAAAATGTACTCTCAGAATCCCGTTATGCCTCCTCAGTACATAGGCTCTGACGCTGTTATCGAAAACTCAATGGTAACCGACGGCTGCGTTATCAACGGCACAGTTGATTTCTCGGTAATATATGAGGGTGTTACGATCGAATCAGGCGCAACAGTTACAGACTCTATCATCATGCCCGGCTCGGTGATCAAGTCAGGCGCTATCGTGGAATATGCTATCGTAGGCGAAAACTGCGTTGTTGGCTCGGGCGCTCAGATAGGCGCACGTCCCGAAACAGTCGAAAACAGAGACGACTGGGGCATTGCGGTTATCGGTCATAATATCACAATATCCGAAAATGCAAAGGTTCTTCCAAAGCAGATCATTTCGGAAAATATGTAAAAGGAGGAACTGAATTATGAGCAGCAACAGAAATATTTTAGGTTTGATTTTTTCCAATATGCATGACAGCACTATCCCCGATCTGACCAAGGAAAGAACTATGGGTTCGGTACTTTTCGGCGGACGCTACCGCCTTATCGACTTCCCTCTTTCCAACATGGTAAACAGCGGAATTGACGAGGTCGGAGTTATTACAAAATCCAATTATCAGTCGCTTCTCGACCACCTCGGAAGCGGACGTGAGTGGGATCTTTCAAGAAAGATCGGAGGACTTCACCTGCTTCCTCCCTTCAGCCATGTTCAGAGCGGTATGTACAGAGGCAGACTTGAGGCTCTTTACGGAGTATGGGATTTCATCAAAACTTCTTCTGCCGACTATGTAGTCCTTTCGGACTGCGATGTTGTTGCAAGCATTGATTTTGCAAAGGTGGTTGACGCTCATATTGAGACCGGAGCTGACATTACTGCTGTTTACGCAAAGGATGTTCTTTCTTCCGAGCAGGCTCAGCATGCAACTGTTTTCGGGATCAACGATGACGGAAGAGTTGTTGATGTTCTTCTTAATCCACACATCAGCGGTGCATGCAATCTTTCTCTCAATATGTTCGTTCTTTCAAAGGAGTTCCTCAAGAATATCGTTCTTGAAGCTGCTTCAAAGAGCCTTTACAGCTTTGAACAGGCTATTCTTCAGGGCAGAACTCACGAATATAAAATTATGGCTTACCGCCACGACGGCTTCTTCAGCAAGATCACTTCAATGGAATCCTTCTACAAGGCAAATATGTCGCTGCTGAATACCGAGAACCGCTCCAAGCTGTTCCTTGAAAACAGACCTATTTACACAAAGGTACGCGATAATCCTCCCGCTAAGTTCGGAATCGGCGCTTGCGTTAAGAATTCTCTTATCGGCGATGGCTGTATCATTGAGGGTACTGTTGAAAACTGCGTGCTTTTCCGCGGTGTAAAGGTTGGCAAGGGTGCTGTTGTTAAGAACGCTATCCTTATGCAGGATACAAACATCGGCAGCAAGTGCGATATCAATTATGTTATTACTGACAAGAATGTTAAGATCAGTGATATGAGACTGCTTACCGGTTCTCAGAATTATCCTCTTTACCTTGGCAAGGGCGCTGTTATCTGATTTTATCCGGCTGCCGCAGTTGACGCTGCGGCATTCCGTGTGATGTTACAATAAAACTGAAAGGAAATGTTACTGATATGAATATTTTATATGCTGCTTCAGAGGCTGTTCCCTATGCCGCTTCGGGCGGACTTGCAGACGTTGCCGGTTCACTTCCCCGTGCGCTGAACAAGGCAGGTCAGGATTGCCGCGTTGTTCTTCCGCTTTATAAAAACTGCAAGCATGAGCTTCGCTCAGCGCTTGAATTCATCACAAACTTTACTGTTGATGTAGGCTGGAGAAAGCAGTACTGCGGCGTTTTCAAGGGCGTTGTAAACGGAGTTACATATTACCTGCTTGACAACGAATATTACTTCGGAAGAGACGGTCTTTACGGCTTCTATGACGACTGCGAGAGATTTGTTTTCCTCTCAAGAGCTATCATGGAGATGCTGAAGCACATCGGCTGGAAGCCCGATATCATCAACTGCAACGACTGGCAGACTGCGCTTGTTCCCGTTTATTACAACGTATTCTACAAGTATCAGTACGGCTATGACAACATCAAAACTGTATTTACCATCCATAATATTCAGTATCAGGGCAAGTACGGTATGGAGGTTCTTAACGAGGTTCTTGGTATTCCTATGTACCACACCAAGCTGCTTGAATATGACGGCTGCGTGAACCTTATGAAGGGTGCTTTTGAGACTGCCGACAAGATAACTACCGTTTCTCCAAGCTACGCATGGGAGATCCTTGACCCGTGGTATTCACACGGCCTTGACAGAGCGCTTGTTAACAAGCAGTACAAGCTTTGCGGTTTCCTTAACGGTATTGACGTTGAGACCTTCAACCCCGAAAAGGACCCTCTGCTTACAAAGAATTTCTCCGTGAAGAACCTCAAGGGCAAGGCAGAATGTAAGGCGGCGCTTCTTAATGAGCTGCATCTTCAGGAGGGTGACGAGCCTGTTATCGGTATCATAACAAGATTTGTTTCACACAAGGGTATCGACCTTATCAAGTATGTTTTTGAGGATATGCTCAATCTTGGCTGCAAGTTTGCAATTCTCGGTTCGGGCGAAAAGATATACGAGGATTTCTTCAAGGAAATGGCATGGCGTCATCCCGACAAGGTAAGTGCAACTATCGGATTTGTGCCTGACCTTGCCCGCAGGATATACTCCTCGGCGGATATGTTCCTTATGCCGTCTCAGAGTGAGCCTTGCGGTCTTGCACAGATGATATCTCTCCGCTATGGTACTATTCCTATCGTCCGTGAAACAGGCGGTCTCCGTGACAGTATCCGTGACGCAGGCGGCGAAAACGGCAACGGCTTTACCTTTAAGACATACAACGCTCATGATATGCTTGACGCTGTACGCCGTGCTAAGGACCTTTACTGGAACAAGGAAGCATGGAAGAACCTTGTTATCGCAGCTATGAAGAATGATTACAGCTGGGACACTTCCGCAGAGCTTTACATGGGACTTTACAGAGAGCTTGTCGGAAACAAATAAATATT
>JBJESH010000285.1:0-9344 GCA_051882695.1 Oscillospiraceae bacterium
TGTTACGGAGGAATATTACGCCGAACTCGCCTCAATACTTCCGTTTCCCAATTCTGAGCATTCCCTGAGCGAAGGCTCGTCGGGCTTTGATGTGTATATTCTTCAGGCTATGCTGAATACGATTTTTTCTTTTTACACTAACATGGTGCCTATCGCCGTCAGCGGCGTATACGGCAGAGAGACTGCCGATGCCGTCAGACGTCTTCAGGATATAATGGGCATGACAAGCACCGGAACAGTAGACTATAAAACATGGAATAATCTTGCCAAGTTCTATAACACCGTTAACCGATAAAAATTCAAGCTCCCGAAAGCTGCTGCAAACAGTCCTTCGGGAGCTTTGTTTTTTGATATTGTTTTATCTTTCGGAAAGATTGATATAATCTCTGTGTTCCTGAACGCTTTTATAAGCAGGACGAATGATCTTGCCCGCGCTGATAAGCTCCTCAATTCTGTGAGCAGACCAGCCGGCAATTCTTGCAATTGCAAATATCGGCGTGTAAAGCTCAGGTGGAAGCTTCAGCATGCTGTAAGCAAAGCCGCTGTAAAAGTCGATATTTGCGGAAACGCCCTTGTAAATTTTCCTTTCCTTAGCAATAACTTCTGGAGCGAGCCGCTCTATTTTGTTGTACAGCGCATACTCCTTCTCCATGTGCTTTTCTTCGGAAAGGCTCTTCACCGCCTTGCGGAGAATAGCAGCTCTCGGGTCTGAAACCGAGTAAACGGCGTGTCCCATGCCGTAAATAAGTCCTGACTTGTCAAAAGCCTCCTTGTGAAGAAGCTTTGCAAGATAATCACGGATAGCGTCCTCGTCTTCCCAGTCGGAAAGCTTGTTTTTCATATCCTCAAACATCATCGTGACCTTGATGTTCGCACCGCCGTGCTTAGGACCTTTAAGCGAAGCAAGAGCCGCAGTTATCGCAGAATATGTGTCCGTTCCCGAGGAAGTAACAACGTGAGTCGTAAATGTAGAGTTGTTTCCGCCGCCGTGTTCTGCATGAAGAACAAGGGCAAGGTCAAGAATGTGAGCCTCAAGCGGAGTAAAGGAACTGTCGGGACGAAGCATATGAAGAATATTTTCAGCAGTTGAATATTCGGGCACAGGCTGATGAATGAAAAAGCTGTCGCCGTCGTGGTAATATGCCTTTGCCTGATAGCTGTAAACCGCAATAAGAGGAAACAGAGCAATAAGCTCAAGCGACTGTCTCAGCACATTGGGAATAGAAGTATCATTGGGCATATCATCGTAGGAATACAGCGTAAGCACGCCTCTTGCAAGACCGTTCATAATGTCGTCGCTGGGCGATTTCATGATAATATCGCGTACAAACGTGGTAGGCAGACGTCTGTAATCCGCAAGAAGACTTTTGAATTTTTCAAGCTGATTTTTATCCGGCAGCTCGCCGAAGAGAAGCAGATATGTGACTTCCTCAAAGCCGAAGCGCTTATCCTGAGTAAAACCGGTCACAAGATCGTTTATGTTATAGCCGCGGTAATAAAGCTCGCCCTCGCACGGAACGGATTTACCGTCAACGGTTTTTGAAGAGATGATTTCCGAAATTTCGGTAAGTCCGGCAAGAACGCCCTTGCCGTTAATATCTCTCAGACCGCGCTTAACGTCGTATTTGGTGTAAAGCTCAGGGTCTATGCGGTCATTTTTGCCGCACAGCGAAGCAAAATCAACGATATCCTGAGTGACCTTGGAAAAATTGTAGTTTGAACTCATTCGATCCGTCCTTTCTTAAATAATTTTCTAATATCCGAAAAATTTTTCAAAGCACAAATTGTATGCTTTAAAAAATTGTATAATGTTAATTATATCACAAAGTTCATAAAAAAGCAAGCAAAAATACAATTTCACATAACTTTCACATAAGCCTTGACCATTCCTCCGGACGAATAAAATAAACTTAGAAAAAACTCTTGTAATTTTATGCGGTTTGTAATATAATAATTGTGTATATATTTTTTCGCGAAAGGAGAAGTTCCGACCTTCGGAACACTGTTTCTTAAAATGAATATACTTGTAATCGGCTGCGGCAAAGTCGGCGCTGCACTTTGCAACAGCCTGTCCGCACAGGGGCATGACGTTTCCGTAATAAGCGACAACAGCGGACAGTTCACAAATCTATCCCCCGATTTTAACGGATATACCACCCTCGGCGTCGTAATAGACCAGGATGTGCTGAAAAGAGCCGGCATCGAAAACTGCGATGCGCTTGCTGCCGTTACTTCGGACGATAATACAAATCTTATGGTAATTCAGCTTGCAAAGGAATTTTTCCATGTTCCCCGTGTATTTGCAAGAGTGAACGACCCCAAAAAGAACGAGGTTTTTACAGAATTAGGCCTTGAAACGATATGCCCGACAAATCTTACCGTTGCCACGCTCTGCTCCGCGCTTCACAGCAGCGTTTCCGGAGTCACCCTCGGCGGACACTCTATCATTATGTCGGAAACCGACATCCCAAAGGAATTTGTCGGAAAGCGTGTAAGCGAGATAGAATTTGAAGAAAACGAGGTGCTTGTGGCTATAGAACACAGCGACAAGACCCTCAGCAAAATGTTTCTTACCAATTACGAGCTGTTAAAGGGCGACAAGTTTATTATCGCAAAATTTGCAGATTAAACAACAGGAGCGAATTTAAGTGAAAGTTACTATTATCGGAGGCGGCAAGGTCGGATATTACCTTGTTCGTACTCTTATCGAACACGGACACGAACCGACTGTTATCGAGTCCAACCGTGAAGTATGCACCCATATGGCAAACGAAATGGACATTCCCATTATCTGCGGCGACGCAACAAGACTTGAGATACTTGAAGCGGCAGAGGTGCAGAACTCCAGCGCACTTATCAGCGTTACCGGCTCGGACGAAACAAACCTCATTGTTTGCCAGCTTGCAAAGAAGAAATTCGGCATTGCAAAGACTGTTGCAAAGTCCAACAACCCTAAAAACGTTGCCGTTATGGAAGCACTCGGCATCGACAACGTTATCAACAGTACAAACAGTCTTGCTTCACTTATAGAACGTGAGGTGGATACATCAAGAATAAAGCAGCTGCTGTCGCTTAACAGCGGCGAGGTAACGCTTTTTGAGGTCCAGCTGCCCGAAAATTACATTTATGACGGCAAAATGCTTATGGATATCAAGCTGCCTGTGCTGTTCAATATCGTTTCTATTACACGAAACGGCTGCACTATTATTCCGCGCGGTCAGTCAATGCTCAGAAGCGGTGACAAACTGCTTGTTATTTCCGAATCAAACGTTGTCAAGGAACTGAAATCCGTACTTAAGATCAAGGACTGATATGGTCAAAAAAATGTTAAAGGGTGATACTTAATGGCAAGAACGGCAGGAAAAAACAAAACAGAAGAAAAAACGGAAACCTCTTCCGCAGAAGCTTTAAAGACTGCCGGTAAGAAGCCGTCTGCAAAAAGCTCTGCTTCAAAAGGCGATTCTGCCGCAAAAAGCAGCGCCGCTTCGTCCGCTAAAAGAAGTACGAAGAAAACCGCGTCAAAAGCCGGAGCCAAAAAAAGGACTTCTTCAAAAACACTCAGACCTCAGGCAGAAAGCGATATTTTTTCACTTGATATAGGCACGCGGACTATTGTCGGTGTGATCGGTCATATGTCGGACGGAGTTTTCTGCGTTGACTATTCATTATCCGTACCTCATAAACAAAGAGCAATGATCGACGGACAGATCGAAGATATACCTGCCGTTGCCGCAGTGGCAAAGCAGGTCAAGGAAAAGCTTGAAGCCAAATCCGGCATCAGGCTGGAACGAGTTGCCATCGCAGCTGCCGGACGCGCCCTCAAGACGCGCAGAGTCGAGCTTTCCTTTGACATAAAGGACAAGGAAACCATTACAGAGGACGATATAAAATCCTTTGAACTTGAAACCGCCCTCAAAGCGCAGGACGAGCTTGACAGCGAGCTTTCCGCTTCAAACGCTTCATTCTACTGCGTAGGTCATACCGTTGTCCAGTATCTGCTTGACGACTATAAGATCAGTTCTCTGGCAGGTCACAAGGGCAAAAAAGTAACTGTTGAGCTTATCGCCGCATTCCTTCCCAGTCCCGTTGTTGAAAGCCTTTATGCAGTAACCGATATGAACGGTCTTGAAGTCTCAAGCCTTACACTTGAACCTATCGCAGCAATGAACGTCATTATCCCTCCGGAAATACGGCTCATCAACGTCGCTCTTGTTGATATAGGAGCAGGCACCTCAGATATCGCCATTTCCCAGAACGGAAGCATAGTCGCTTATGCAATGTCAACTGTCGCAGGCGATGAAATTACCGAAGAAATCATAAAAAAATACATCGTTGACTTTTCCGTTGCCGAGGAAATGAAGCTCAGCAGCTATCGTGAAAGCATTACATATAAGGACATTCTCGGCTTTGAGCATACTGTCGATACCGGCGAATTTTTTGCAAGCCTTTTTCCTGCCGTTGATTCCCTTGCGGAAAATATTGCGGAAAACATAATCAAAGCAAACGGACAAGCTCCTGCAGCAGTCTTTCTTGTGGGCGGCGGAAGCCTTATCCCCGATCTGGCAAAGTATGTCGCCGAAAAGCTTGACATTCCCGAAAACAGAGTCGCAGTCGGCGGAAGACAGGCAATGAAAAACGTTTCATTCGGCAAAACAAGGATAAGCGGTCCGGAATATGTTACTCCGATAGGAATAGGCGTGACCGCCACACACAATCAGGGCTACGATTTCTCTGTTGTGACCCTTAACGGAAAGAAAATACGCATTTTTGACACTCGCTCGGTAAGAGTCCTCGACCTGCTCACAACGGCAGGCTACAAGTCCACGCAGATAATAGGACGTTCGGGACGCGGTCTTAACTTTACCCTTAACGGCGAAAAGCAGTCCATGAAGGGCGAACTTGCCACGCTTGCGGAAATCACCCTTAACGGCGAGCCTGCCGCACTTGAAACCACGGTAAAGCAGGGCGACAAGCTTGAATTCAAGCCTGCACAAAGCGGAAGCAACGCCGAAGTGAAAATTTCCGACATTGCCGGCGATGTTTCCGTGCATACCGTATTTATCGACGGAACGGAGTACAATTTCGGAATAGTTGCACGGGTAAATGACAAAATCGTTACCGGCGATTACAGCATACAGAATTTCGACGATGTTACCATTTCCGAAACGGAAACGCTCGGCGACCTTATGCAGACACTTCCTTTTGACGCTTCTGCACTGAGCTATTATAAATCCGGCAAGCTTCTTTCTATCGACTATTACCTGCACGACGGCGACGATATAATCACCGCAGACAAGGATTACGACGGCGGAGCAAAGGCAGGAAGGCTTGCAAAGGCGATCGCAGACAGCATTCCCGAGCCTGAACCGCTGCCCGTTATGACGGAAAATCTTGAAGTCCCTGCGGAGAATACTACGGAAGAAACCGCAGGAAATGAGTCTGCTGCCGATGAATGCAGAATTGTTTTAAACGGCAAAAGCGTGCTCCTTGAACCCCGTCCGAAAAATATGCCTCACGAATTTATTGAGCTTATGGCTATCGCCGATATTGACCTGGACAATCCCCCTCCAAGCGGAGATATGATACTTACTATTAACGGCAAGGACGTAAGCTTTATGGATATTATCCATGACGGCGATGTTGCCGTTATCAAATGGGCTGACAAGTAGCTTATGCAAAAAAGCAGTATCGCCGAAGGGGCGACCCCTTTGTCATTTCGTCAGTTAATTAGCGAAATGCTCAAAGTTTGTCGCTCGGTACCGATAAAACTTCTTTATCGGTACCTCTCTAAGCGGTACTGCTTTTGCTTTAATTTGTAATGATATACAAAAGGCAATAAAGGAAATCGAAAGCCTTACCTGACAGCACACAGCACAGAAAGTCATGAAACCCAAGCATTTTTTCGGTATAATGAATACAGCGAAAGGAGATGGGACAATGGATTGGATATCTGGCTTGCAGCGTGCAATTGATTATGTTGAAGAGCATCTCGCTGACGAAATTGATTATGAGGAAGCTGCCAAGAGAGCGTATTCCTCAAGCTTTCATTTTCAGCGCGTCTTTTCAATGATTTGCGGCTATACCCTCGGCGATTATATCCGTTACCGCAGGCTTTCCCTTGCCGGCAGCGAGCTTGCGGCGGAAAATGCCAGGGTCATAGATGTTGCTCTTAAATACGGCTATGACTCTCCCGAAAGCTTTTCAAGAGCTTTTTCGAGATTTCACGGCGTATCTCCCTCAGCAGCCAAAAGCGGCTGTAATATCAAATCCTTTTCCGCTCTTTCCGTAAAACTTACATTATGCGGAGGAAATACTATGGATTACAGAATTGAAAAAAGAGAAGCATTCAAGATAGTGTGCAGGAAACAGCAGGTAAACAAGCCTCAGGGTGATACTGCAACAGCTGACATTTCAGCTTTCTGGGGTAAATGCTCATCGGACGGTACAATATCGGCACTCCCGAAATATGCAAGCTTTGAAAAATTCCACGGGATTCTCGGTATTTGCTTTTCGGCTGAAATGGCTGACTCGGGCTTCCCGTACGGTATCGGCGCAGAATACAACGGCGCTCCCATTACAGACAAGGACTTTGAGATAGTGGAGATACCTGCACATACCTATGCGGTATTTACCTGCAAGGGAAAGATGCCCGAAGCGTTCAAGGAAACATATCAAAGGATATGCACCGAGTTTTTCCCTCAGAGCAGCGAATACCGGTACGGAAACGGCATAGAGCTTGAGGTTTATCCATCCGCCGATGTTCAGAACCCCAATTATACCTGCGAGATATGGATAGCTGTAGAAAAGAAAAACTGATAATAATACTAAAAACCAATTAAACTGCAGACAAAAAATCTTCGCATAATCCATTATACGCAAGATTATGCTCGATTTTTTTGTACAGTTTTTAAATGGTTTTTAGTATAAATCAAGGCAGTATCACGAAAGTGGTGCTGCCTTTTGCTGTTAAAAATATTTATTAGCCGCCGAAATACCCATTGAGTAATGACATTGCATACTTTTCAGCCTTTTCGGGATAGGAATAACCATAGGACGGAATATCGCTTTTCTTTATTTTTCTTATCATTTTATATCCCTCTGTTCATAATACTAAAAACTACTTTGTCATGATCCTTGAATCCATATTGAAAACAAGTATCCAATTTCCATTTTGGTTTTCCCATGTTGACGTAATATGAAAAGTTCCTGCCAGATCTTCATTTTCGGGAGAATCTGCAACAGTTTCCACCACATAATGCACCTGAACAAGCGAATCCGTTTTTGCTATCGTTTCAAAGTGAGTTATCTCAAAGGAAGCTATGCCGAATTCTCCGATAAGTCCCGCATACTCGGAACCGCTGCAGCGGAAGCCTCCGCAGACCATTACTGCGTCCTTTGATACAAGCTGTAAAAAAGCGTCTGCGTCCTTGTTTTGAGCAGCTTCCCACATTTTCTTTTCCAATTCAAAAATAGTATTTTCCATTTCAGCTTCCTCCTTATAATACCAAACAGCAGCTTAACATTTCAAATAAAAAGAAAGACTGCGCAGGATTTCTGCACAGCCTTTCGGTACATACGATAAAACATATTTATCGACCGCCCGCTGAAACGCAGGGCTTTATGTATCTTTTTTGCTGATTATTCAGCAGCAGGAGCGGATACAGGGCATGTATCTGCGCAAGCGCCGCAGTCAATGCAGGTTGCAGCGTCGATAACGTACTTGCCGTCGCCCTCGGAAATTGCGTTTACGGGGCAGCCGTCTGCGCAAGCGCCGCAGCTGATGCAGTCATCGGAAATTTTGTATGCCATTTGAAAACACCTCCAAATATATTTTTGGAAATAAAGTCCAAAAGCCGTGCTTTCGGATTTCCCAATACTATTTTAACATATTTCTCGAAAAAAGCAAGACATAAATGATAATTTTTATAAAATGCGATTTTTTTTTTATAAACACTTGAAGTTTAGAGAAAAATATAGTACAATGGTATGGTAAGTTGATTTATTTCGGAGGGTTGGCTGTGTCTGATTTTTCTTGCTGTTTTACAGGGTCTATATACTTTTCTGCGCTGCTGTATGGGCACAGTTCCCGCTGCGGCGGATTTTCCGTACCCCAAAATAAGTGTATCTAAGTGTAAGCTGTGACGTTTTATCACAGCTTTTTGTTTTAAAAAAATTCATTTCGGAGGTATTTTATGTTAAAAAAAGTTGCTGTAATCATGGGCAGCGACAGCGATTTTCCCATTGTTAAGGACGCTGTTGCTGAGCTTAAAAGCTACGGAGTACCCTACGAGGTCCACGTTATGTCCGCTCACCGTACTCCCGAAATGGCTTCGGAATTTGCTTCCAAGGCTAAGGAGAACGGCTTCGGCATCATAATCTGTGCGGCAGGCATGGCTGCTCACCTTGCAGGCGTAATTGCAGGTCATACAACGCTCCCCGTGATCGGTATCCCCATCAAGTCTACATTTGACGGACTTGACGCACTTCTCGCCACAGTTCAGATGCCGTCCGGGATCCCCGTTGCTACGGTTGCGGTAAACGGCGCAAAGAATGCCGCTATCCTCGCGATACAGATGCTTGCGCTTTCCGATGAGGGTCTTTCCGAAAAGCTTGCTGAGGCTAAGCAGAAGATGATCGACGGCGTAAAGGCTAAGGACGCTAAAATGCAGCAGATGGTTGCAGAGCTGTAAAACAAGTTATTATTTCGTAAAAATTATTTAAAATAAATTTGGAGGTATATCACCATGGAAAACATTGAAAAGAAGGAACAGCTTTACGAGGGTAAGGCTAAAAAAGTATTCGCTACAAACAACCCCGACTACGTTATCGTTGACTACAAGGACGACGCTACCGCATTCAACGGCGAGAAGAAGGGTACTATCCGCGGAAAGGGCGTTATCAATAACAAGATGACAAACTTCATGTTCGGACTTCTTGAAAAGGAAGGCATCCCCACACATCTCGTTGAAGAGATCAGCGACCGTGAAACCATCGTTAAAAAGGTTGAGATCGTTCCCCTCGAGGTTATCGTAAGAAACGTTGCTGCAGGCAGCTTCTCAAAGAAGCTGGGCATTGAAGAGGGTACTCCCCTCAAGCAGCCTACCCTTGAATTCAGCTATAAGAACGACGACCTGGGCGACCCGTTCATCAACGACTATTATGCTCTCGGTCTGGGTCTTGCTACCAAGGAAGAGATCGACACCATTACAAAGTATGCTTTCGCTGTAAACAGCTTTATGCTCAAGTTCTTCAAAGAGCATAACATCGACCTTATCGACTTCAAGATTGAATTTGGCAGATTCCACGGACAGATTCTCCTCGCTGACGAGATATCTCCCGATACC
>JBJESH010000286.1:0-9303 GCA_051882695.1 Oscillospiraceae bacterium
TATCAAGCCATCATGGGAGGATTACAGCGGCGGCGACGGACGCATTATTCTTGAGATCGACCCTGCTTCAAGCTTCGGTACGGGTCAGCACAACACTACTCAGCTTTGTCTTGAGCTGCTTGAAAAAAATCTCAAGGGCGGTGAACGGGTCCTCGATCTTGGCTGCGGAAGCGGTATTCTTTCAATAGCTTCTGTTCTGCTTGGTGCGGACAGCGTTACCGCGGTGGACATTGACCAGAACAGCGTTAAAATTGCAAAGGAAAATGCTGCTAAGAACAACATTCCCGAAGAAAAGTACACGGCTTACTGCGGCAACGTTATCAGCGACGATTCGCTGTGCGAAAAGATCGGCGGCGGTTACGACGTTATTGCAGCAAACATTGTTGCGGATGTTCTTATTGCCATGAGTCCGCTGTTTGAAGGATTCATCAAAAAAGGCGGCGTGATAATTCTTTCGGGTATCATTTCCGAGCGCTGTCACGAAGTTATTGACGCTGTAAAGGCTAAAGGCTACACACTTATTGAACAGCACGAAAAGAAAGACTGGGTCGCTGTTTCCTTCAGAGCATAAAAAATAAAGGACGGTATTTTGAATGACTGTTGTTTTTTCATCGGAAAATAAAATTTTCAGCTATGATACGGACGAAAAAGCACTGACCGAAATTCCCTGCGAGAGGATAACAAAGTACAGGGACACTGTCCGCAGTATCCAGCAGCGCAAGGAATGGAAAACAAGCGGCAGCGGTGCGAATTTTATGGGAATGACTGCCGACATGATAGACGCTGATGAGCTTCCCGTACAGATAAGCGGTCTGGCGGTCTGCGGAGATGAGCTTGTTTACGGGGTAAATCTTGAGGACGTAGGAAGCGTTTATCACCGCAGCTTTGACCCTTCCGACACCTGCGAGGGACTTGTCCGTTCCTCAAATGAATTTGTTTTCGGTTCGTTTGACTGTAAAGGTGGCAAACTTGCCATAAGTATGGGTGCAAATATACACTCTCTGCACATCGCGGTAATGGGCATCAACGGCAGCTATGACGAATACACCGACGGAGACACCATTGAGGAAAACCCCTGCTGGTCGGCACGGAAGAACGGCATTTACTTTTCAACGGCAGGCTATGCAAGAAATCAAAACGGCGTCATATCGGCTACAAGTCCAAGGTCGATAGCTTATCTTGATCTGGACAGATCCTCAATGACAGAGATACTTTCCGATGAAAAATACGACTATCTGCACGTCAGGGAAGGTAAAGGCGGAGAGCTTTACTACATACGGCAGCCTTACGGCGGAGAAAAGCCGCAGAATGACATTACCTTCAAGGATATTATCATGTTCCCTTACCGTCTTATCAAGGGACTTTTCGGGTTCCTGAATTTCTTTGCCACGATCTTCGGCGGCGAAGCACTGAAAAGCGGCGGAGCTTCCGCAAACGGAGTTAAATCAAAGCAGCGTTCCCAAAAGGATATGATAATCGAGGGCAATGTTATCAACGCCGAAAAGCTTGACAAGATAAATGAAGCTTCCGGCGACAAGCTTTCGGGTATCATGCCCCAGAGCCGTATGCTTATCAGACGTTCAGCTGACGGCAGCGAGGAGATAATAAAGAGGGGCGTTCTTGATTATGCCGTTACCGACGGCGGCGAGATAATTATCTCAAACGGACGGCACATAATTAAAATCAACAGCGACGGCAGCGAGGAGCATATCACTAAGGCTAAGCTTGCAATGAATATTGCGTTGATGAAATAAATCCTACAAAAGAAAGGCAGATAAAATTGGCAGGTAAAAAAACTAAAAGCTACGGAAATGAAAGTATTACCAAGCTGAAAGGCGCTGACAGAGTAAGAAAGCGTCCTGCGGTCATTTTCGGTTCGGACGGCATCGAGGGCTGCGAGCACTCGATTTTTGAGATAATCTCAAACTCTATCGACGAAGCGAGAGACGGTCACGGCGACAAGATAATCATTACCTATTATCAGGACAATTCCATTGAGGTGGAGGACTTCGGACGCGGTTGTCCCGTTGACTACAACAGCGCCGAGCAGTGCTACAACTGGGAGCTTGTTTACTGTGAGCTTTACGCAGGCGGCAAGTATCAGAACAACGAAAGCGGCGATTATGAATACTCCCTGGGTCTGAACGGTCTGGGCGCGTGCGCTACCCAGTATTCCTCCGAATACACCGACGTTGAGATCTACCGTGACGGGTACAAATACAACCTGCATTTTGAAAAGGGCGAAAATATCGGCGGTCTGAAAAAAGAGGAGACTACACGGAAGAAAACCGGTACTAAAACAAAATGGCGTCCCGACCTTGAGGTTTTTACCGACATTAACGTAAGCCGTGAATACTTTGAAAACGTCCTCAAAAAGCAGGCTATCGTCAACCCGAACATTTCCTTTGTTTTCCGTTATCAGACTACCGACGGAAAATTTGAGGAGACGACTTATTTCTACGAGAACGGTATCTCCGACTATATCAATGAGGTCATCGGCACGGACTATATCACTCCGCCCCAGTTCTGGCAGTGCGAAAGAAAGGGCCGTGACCGTGACGACAAGCCCGAATACAAGGTCAAGCTGTCGGTCACATTTGCTTTTTCAAACAAGACAAATCTTCTGGAATATTATCACAACTCCAGCTTTCTTGAACACGGCGGCTCTCCCGACAAGGCTGTGAACAAGGCTTTTCTCTCTGCTGTTGACGGTTATCTGAAAAATAACAACAAGTACAACAAGGGCGAAAAATCAATAAAATGGGAGGATATCCAGGACTGTCTTGTGCTGATATCGTCCTCCTTCTCTACCCTTACTTCATACGCAAACCAGACGAAAAAGGCTATCACAAACAAGTTCATTTATGAAGCTATGACAGACTTTCTGAAGCATCAGCTTGAAGTATTCTTTATTGAAAATCCCGACTTTGCCAACAAGATAGCCGAACAGGTCATTGTCAACAAGAGAAGCCGTGAAACTGCCGAAAAGACAAGAGTAAATTTACAGCGGACTCTTACTCAGAAGATAGACCTTTCAAACATGGTGCAGAAGTTCGTTGACTGCCGCACAAAGGATCTGTCAAGGCGTGAGATCTACATCGTGGAGGGCGACTCGGCTCTCGGTGCCTGCAAGACTGCCCGTGACGCTGAATTTCAGGCCATTATCCCCGTAAGAGGCAAGATATTAAACTGCCTGAAGGCGGATTACTCCAAGATATTCAAGAATGATATTATTACCGATATTATCAAGGTACTTGGCTGCGGAGTTGAGGTAAGCACCAAGGCAAACAAGGAGCTTTCCAATTTCAATATCGACAATCTGAAATGGAACAAGGTCATTATCGCCACCGATGCGGACGTTGACGGCTTCCAGATAAGAACTCTTATCCTCACGATGCTGTACAGGCTTACTCCTACGCTGATAGAGCAGGGATATGTTTATATTGCCGAGACTCCCCTTTTTGAGATAAACACCAAGGACAAGACCTATTTTGCATATAACGAACAGGAAAAAACGGAAATTCTTGATATGATAAAGGGACAGAAATACAAGATAGACCGTTCAAAGGGTCTTGGTGAAAACGAGCCGGAAATGATGTCCCTTACCACAATGAACCCCGACACAAGGCGGCTTATAAAGGTTACTCCCACCGATATTGAGGCTACGGCGAATATGTTCGACCTGCTGCTGGGCGACAATTTGCAGGGTCGTAAGGATTACATTGCCGAGTACGGCAGCAAATACCTTGAAATGGCTGATATAAGCTGATATAAGCAAAGGAAAATTTTTATGGAAATTATAAAATATCCCAATGAAAAGGACTTTGACAGTGCTGCCGCCAATGACGAGCCGCTTCTTGTGCTTGTTTCCTTTGACGGGAGCCGTATTATTGCAAGTCAGATAGACGAAGCGGTCGAGCATCACATACTGCTGAAAAAGGCAGGCTTTCCCGATACCGATATTGACAAATACTTCCGTCTTGTTGTAGACAAAAGCGGCGCTGACTGGACGTTCGTCTGCCCCGAAGGCTACAGCAGCATTACCCGAAAGGACAAAAAAATCGAAGGCTTTTTCAAGGACGGCATGAGGATAATTCCCGACGCTTTGAAACAAATAGGATATGATGTGCCGATAGAAATTCCCAAACGCTATCGCAGGCATTCTGATATTATGGGAGAATAAGGAGGACTAATTTTGGCTAAAAAAAGCAAAAAGAACGAAGACAAAGCCGTTAAAAAATCGCTGCCAAACGCTTATATCGCAGGCAGCGGTATCGTTGCCGAGGAACAGATAACCGACACTCTTGAAAAGAACTATATGCCTTATGCAATGAGCGTTATCGTATCCCGTGCACTGCCCGAAATAGACGGCTTCAAGCCGTCCCACAGAAAGCTTCTGTACACTATGTACAAGATGGGACTGCTGACGGGACCGAAAACAAAGTCGGCTAACATCGTTGGTCAGACTATGAAGCTCAACCCTCACGGCGACGCGGCTATATATGAAACTATGGTACGTCTTGCACGGGGCAACGAGGCTCTGCTGCACCCATATGTTGACAGCAAGGGTAACTTCGGCAAGGCATATTCCCGTGACATGGCTTATGCTGCTTCACGATACACCGAGGCAAAGCTTGACCCTATCTGCAACGAGCTTTTCCGCGACATTGACAAGGACACGGTGGATTTCGTTCCCAACTATGACAACGAGACCGTTGAGCCTACTCTCCTGCCTGCAACGTTCCCATCGGTACTGGTAAACTCCAATGTGGGTATTGCCGTTTCCATGGCAAGCTCGGTATGCTCCTTTAACCTTGCGGAAATATGCGAGACTACCATTGCGCTTATCAGAAATCCCGAACACAACATTCTCACCACGCTGAAAGGTCCCGATTTCTCCGGCGGCGGCTTTATGCTTTACGATGAGGAGGAGCTGGAAAAGATATACCGCACGGGACGAGGCTCGGTAAAGGTGCGTTCACGCTATCAGTTCGACAAGGAATCAAACTGCATCGAAGTTGTGCAGATACCGCCGACTACTACCGTTGAAGCTATCATGGACAAGATAATCGAGCTTATCAAGGCAGGAAAAATACGGGAAATTTCCTATATCCGTGACGAGACCGACATCAACGGTCTGAAGCTTGCTATTGACATCAAGCGCGGCGTTGACCCCGACAAGCTTATGAAAAAGCTGTTTAAAATGACTCCGCTTCAGGATAATTATTCCTGCAACTTCAATATACTTATCGGCGGCACGCCTAAGGTAATGGGCGTGTATGAGATACTTGACGAATGGATAGCCTTCCGCAGAGAGTGCATCAAGCGCAGGACTTACTTTGAGCTTAACAAGAAAAAGGAACGTCTGCATCTGCTCCGAGGCTTGCAGAAGATACTTCTCGATATTGACAAGGCTGTGAAGATAGTCCGTGAGACCGAGGAGGAAGCAGAGGTAGTTCCCAACCTGATGATAGGCTTCGGAATTGACGAGACTCAGGCTGAATACGTTGCCGAGATAAAGCTCCGACACCTCAACAAGGAGTACATTTTAAAGCGTACTGCCGACATTGCCGACCTTGAAAAGGATATTGCCGAGATGGAGGATATTCTCAGGGACGACAAGAAGGTCAAGAATATTATCATTACCGAGCTGAAGGACGTTATCGCAAAATATCAGCAGCCGAGAAAGACAATGTTCTATTATGAAAATGATGAGGACGACTCCGAAGAGGAGGACGATACTCCCGATTATCCCGTTAATCTGTTCCTTACTCAGGGAGGATATTTCAAGAAAATTACGATGCAGTCCCTTCGTGTTGCAAGCGACCAGAAGCTTAAAGACGGCGATATTATGATGACGGCGCTTGAGGGTACGAACAAGACCGAGCTGCTGTTCTTTACCGACAAATGTCAGGTATACAAGACAAAGGCAAGTGCCTTCAAGGACGCAAAGGCGTCGGAGCTGGGTGATTTTATTCCCGTAAAGCTTGGCTTTGACGAGTATGAAAACGTGATATCCATGATACCGACCACCGATTACAGCGGATATCTCATCATGATATTCGACAACGGCAAGGCGGCTAAGGTTCCGCTGAACGCTTATGAAACAAAAACCAACCGCAAGAAGCTTGCCAATGCTTACACCGCAAAGGCAAAGCTTGTCAGAATGTTCCTTGTCAGCGAAAATACGGACATTCTTGTGCGCTCCACAAACGGCAGGGCGATAGTTTTTAACACGGGAATGATACTGCCGAAGTCCGCCCGTGACACCATAGGAGTACAGGTCATGACTCTTAAAGCCAAGGCTGCGGTGGACAACGCATATATCGTTACCGAAGAAATGGCTGAAAGTGTACAGAAGTTTGCTGTTAAAAATATTCCTGCGGCAGGAAGCCTTGCAAAGGATCTGGAGGACCCCGACCAGCTTACGCTCTGATGAAAAAAGTATAAAAATATAGACCTGAGAAAATTTTATCTTCTCAGGTCATTTTATTTGGCAAAATGCCGCTTTTACTTTTTCTCAGAAACGTGTACGTCAAGCTGATTGTAAGGAACGGTAATGCTCTCTTCGTCAAACTTTTCCTTAACCTGCTCGATAAGGTCGAAATATACTGTCCAGTAATCGGCGTTATTTGTCCACACTCTTACCGTGATATTCATCGAGCTTGAACCAAGCTCGCCGAGTCTTACGAAGATATCCTTGTCCTTCAGAACAAGCGGATGCTTGTCAATTACGCTTTTTATTGCGTCAACTGCTTTTTTATGGTCGTTGTCATAGGAGATACCGAAAACCATATCCACTCTGCGGTTACCCTCGCTGCTGTAATTTGTAATAGCGGAAGTGGCTACAGTGCCGTTCGGTATGTACACATCCTTATTATCCAATGTTACAATTCTTGTAAACAGAATGGAAATTTCATCAACGACGCCCGAGTATGCGCCGATATCAACATAATCCCCGACCTTTACCGTTCTGTTGATAAGAAGTATAACGCCGCCTGCAACGTTGGAAAGGCTGTCCTTCAGCGCAAGACCTACCGCAACGCCGATAGTACCGAGAACAGTAATAATGGACGCCATCGGGATACCGAGAACCGAAAGCACGATTATCAGCACAAGCGCCGTGATAACTATTTTAATTACCGAGGAAAGAAACTTGCGGACTGTTTCGTCCATTTTGCTTTTCTCAACGCCTTTTGCAAAGAGGTTCAGGATAATATTATTGAGAATAAAGCCTGCAACAAAAATAATGATCGCAAGCAGCAGAGTAGGTATAAATCCGACCACACCGTTAATTATCCTCAGAAAAAAGTTTTTTGCAATATCAAACATGATTTAAAGTCCTTTCAAAGTTATTTGTTGATAATACTATATAATATTTTATATGACAATAATAGACAGACAATATTTATTTTTGATGAATCAATTATTAACTGAATGCAATTAATAATTACGTCTTAAAAAAAATTATAAATTGTTATTTTTTTATCAGAAAAGATATTGCAAATTTCGTTAAAATAAGTTATAATAAATTAGATATTGATTAAAGGAGTTTTTTCTATGGAAATGCAAATGGAAATGTCTTATGTGTTTGCTGTAGTCATTACAGGTCTTGTTGTTGTATTTCTCGGACTTGTTCTGCTGATCGCCTTCATAAGCATTATCGGTAAAATTTTCACTGCTGTTGACGCAAAGAAGAGAAACAAGTCTGCGGCTGCTCCCGCACCTAAGGCTGTACAGGCTCCGGCTGCCGCTGCTGCACCTGCTGCACCTGCTGCTTCAGACGATGACGAGATAATTGCCGTAATTTCCGCTGCTGTTGCTATGATGGGTGCTGCTGACGGAAAGTCTTACAGGGTAAAATCAGTCAAGGCTGCTCCCGGCGCCGCTTCAAGAAGCGCTTGGGCTATGGCAGGCTTGAGAGATACAACAAGCCCGTTCTGATCTTTGCTTTTATTCAGATATAGAAAGGATATGTTTTAATGTTTGAGATTTTTAAGGAGGCAATTGTAAGTCTCGCCCAGTCAAGCGGATTTGCGGCTCTGGGAATAAAAGAGATCATTATGATACTGATTTCTTTTGTTTTTATGTATCTTGCTATTGCAAAAAACTTTGAACCGCTTCTTCTTCTTCCTATTTCCTTCGGTATGCTTCTTACCAACCTGCCTCTTTCGGGACTTTACAACCCTGACCTGTTCATTATCAACGAAGAGGGGCATATAGATGTTCTGAACGTACTTACCAACGGCGGTCTGCTTGACCTGCTTTATCTTGGTGTAAAGCTTCAGGTATATCCTCCGCTTATCTTCCTCGGCATCGGTACTATGACCGACTTCTCCCCTCTTATTGCAAACCCCAAGAGCTTCCTTCTGGGTGCTGCTGCTCAGGCAGGTATCTTCTTCACCTTTATCGGTGCGGCTCTCTTGGGAATGTCCGCTACCGAAGCAGGTTCTATCGCAATTATCGGCGGCGCTGACGGTCCGACCGCTATTTACGTTTCCAGTAAGCTCCTTAAACCAACAGACACTATCGACACAGGTACTATCGCTCTTGCAGCTTACACATACATGGCACTTGTTCCTATTATTCAGCCGCCTATCATGAAGCTGCTCACGACCAAGAAAGAGCGTTCCGTTGTTATGGGACAGCTCAGAACCGTTTCCAAGACGGAAAGAATAATCTTCCCTATCGCAGTTACCATCGTTATCTCACTGCTTGTTCCTTCGGCTGCTCCTCTCGTAGGTATGCTCATGCTGGGAAATCTTCTCAAGGAAAGCGGCGTCTGCAACCGTCTTGTTGACACTGCTCAGAACGCACTTATGAACATCGTTACGATTTTCCTCGGTGTTTCCGTTGGCGCTACAACACAGGCTGACAAGATCCTTAACCTTTCCTTTGCAAAGGTCATCGTTCTCGGCGTTATCGCATTCAGCATCGGTACTGCCTGCGGCGTACTCTTCGGTAAGATCATGTACGTTGTTACAAAGGGTAAAGTCAATCCGCTTATCGGTTCTGCCGGCGTATCCGCAGTTCCTATGGCTGCCCGTGTTTCCCAGAAGGTTGGCGCACAGGAAAATCCCACGAACTTCCTGCTCATGCACGCTATGGGTCCGAACGTTGCAGGTGTTATCGGTTCGGCTGTTGCAGCAGGCGTACTCCTCAGCATTATCTGATAAAAAGCCTATACTGGCATATAAAAATAATAACGGCTGCACGGGAAATTCCGTACAGCCGTTAATTTTTGCGGCGAGCAAAACGAACGCAAGCGTTCGTTTCCGAGTTTTTTCGCTTTGCGAAAAAACG
>JBJESH010000287.1:0-2281 GCA_051882695.1 Oscillospiraceae bacterium
AGAAAAGATCCGAGCTTGACAGGTATATCGACCCTCCCGGACCGGCAGAACAGCCTGCCCGTAGGGTATCCGAGCCTGAACCTGCACAGACAGCGCCGGAGCTTGGCAGCGCTGCTGCTGAAACGGCTGTGCCCGAACAGGAATCCGCAAAGCCTGCCGAGTCTGTAAAAACGCCCGAACCTGAACAGGTTCGTGACTATACTCAGGATTATAACAGAAATCCGTATGTGAGAACTGCTCAGTCTGCGGCAGATTTCGGAACAAGACCTCAGCAGAGCGCTGACCCCTTCGGAACAGGCAGAAGTGCAGGCTCTTCCAAGCCGGCAAACGGCTTCGGCGGCGGAAGCGTTCCTCCGAGAAATCCGAATACTCCTCCTCCGTACAGAACAGGCGGTTCTGATACCCCTTACTATGAGACTGAGGAAACCACCGTTATTTCAAGAAACACGATAATTGACGGCAATATCCGTTCCTTTGCAAATATCAATATCGATGGCAGTGTAAAGGGTGATGTAAAAATTACCAAGAACATCAGCGTTACAGGCAAGGTCGTAGGCGATATCGAATGCAACAATTCCGTGATGACAGGCGCTTCGATGCAGGGAAATATCGCTTCAAAGGGTCAGGTACAGCTTGACAGAGACAGCATACTGCTGGGCGATATTGCTGCACAGTATCTTGACCTTAACGGAAAGATCAAGGGCAACATTGACGTTGGCGGAAAAGCCGAGTTCAAGACCGACGCTGTCGTGCTGGGAAATATTACGGCTTCGACCATTACTGTTCTGGACGGTGCAACCATTCAGGGCTATGTAAATACAACGTTCCTCCAGGAAAGCTCTTCAAGCATTTTCCCCGAAACGATCGCGGTAACGGAATAATATTGCACATATTATCTGCCGCTGCACCTGATGATGCGGCGGCATTTTATCTTGAAAGGACTGAACATTTTTAATGCCAATGGATGAAAACGATTTTATAAATGCCGATATTTTTGATGAAGGTAACGGTGACGGTCAGCGGAAGCCATATGTTCCGAAATTTGAGCAGGATCTGCAGAAAGCAGGAGGAAGCCTTTCTGCTCTTGCCGAGAAAAAAGAAGCCGAAAAAAATAATGACCTTGACGAGTTAAGCTCGGATGTAGACCTCAGCTCGCTCCGTTCCGAGAAGGTCATGTCGGGGCCGTCAGATGTTCTTCCTGAATTTGAGATAGAGGTTGAAAACCTTCCCGAGTCCGACCCGGAGCCTGTGCAGAATGAGCCGGATGAAGCGGATATAGATTTTATTTATGATGACGACGGCAGCAGCTATTCGGGAAGCCTTGATGAAATTTCCGTGGACAGCATCGCCCTTGATGATATGGACGTTAAGCTTGAGGAGATGCGCACCGATAAAAGCTCTATGATAAGCTCGCTGAAAAATCAGATGATGGCGGACGACCTTGCAATGTCCGTTGAAGAACGTCCGCAGCTGGACGATATGTCGGATGAATATGCGCCCTCCAAGAAAAAGGAAGAAAATCTCATTTCCAAGGATAAGCTTGACCGTGACGAAAAAGAGCTTATCAAGACCCGTCTTAAAAATGAGATCGAATCCAAGCCTGAGGGATATAACAAGAAAAAAAGCCTTGAAATGTACAAAAAGCTTATGGCGGAGCAGAAGGAAAAGGCTGCAAAGCATGGTTTCCTTATGCTGATAATAACAGCGGCGCTTGGCTTTATCACGGCAATTCTCATCTATGTACTCAACAGTCTTGCTCCCGAAGCAAAGGGACTTATCCCGTCGCTTTATATGCTGGCGGCAGGCAGCTTTTTGTTCTCGCTTGCAATGATAATCAAGTCGAAATTCTTTAAAATTCTTTCCGTGCTTTATTTTATAATCAACACGATCGCGCTTATCGGTCCCGGACTTGTTGTTTATGCTATGACTCCGGAAAATCAGCAGGGCGAAAGCTTTATCGTAAATATAGCACTTTATGCAGGTGCAATAATTTTCAGCGCAGTTACCTGTTTCCGACTTGCGTCAAACAAGGATATTGAAGCGTACTATGAGTACAAGCCTGAAAAATCGGGAAAAAGAAGATAAATTTATTCATTATAAAAATTATGAAATACCTCTTCGTATCAGATATTCGGAGAGGTATTCTTTTGTTTTTGCAGGAATAATATTCCCCTTTTTCAGCATACTATTAATAATGATACGGAAGGCTGATATGTGGTAAATTATAGTTTGCAGGCTGAGCCTGCACCCTTTCCGTAATTTAGTTTGCGTAAGTATTTAC
>JBJESH010000288.1:0-2280 GCA_051882695.1 Oscillospiraceae bacterium
ACTGTCACAATGAAGTGCGATGACGGAAAAGACTATGTTTTCCTCATGAGCGAGCCCTTTACCGACGAGGACGGCACAAAATGCCATTATGCCATGTTCAGCGGCGGAAATATCATATATATAGTTTCTGCCGAGGACGCAAAGTGGGGTACGGTTATGCCTATTGACGTAGCGTCGAAGATACTTTTCGGCACTTATGTATGGAACATATCCGAAATGACTGTTTCAGGCAGCAGTCTTGATAAGGTCGAGTTCATCATTTCACGCAAGGATTCGTCTGAGGATTCCGGCAGCGAGAGTTCGTCTCTTTCATCGGAGGACTTCAATGTTACGATGAACGGCAGCGAGTTTGATGCGGAACGTTACAGAGAGTTCTATTCTTTCCTTGTTCAGGCTTCTGCGGAGGAATTTGCTCTTAACGAAGCAGTTCCTGCCGGCGAGCCTATAGCGTCCATTGAATTTTTCGATTCCTACACAAAAGTAACTCAGAAGGTCGAGTTCTATGATTACTCGTCACTGAAAGCTCTTATTGTGGTCAACGGAGAGAGCAAGTATTTCTGCACTAAATCATTCGCTGAAACTATAGCTGAAAACGCTGAAAGAATTATTACCGGGGAGGACTATATTACAACCTGGAAATAAACAAATAAACGACTAAGGAGGATTATAAAATGAACCAGAAATTTTACAGCTACAAGGGTTATCCGCTTGTCAGAAGCGGCAATATGATGTACTACGGCTATATGTCTGATCCCTATGTGATCATGATGCAGATCCTTTCGACCAAAAAGGTCGGAGAGGAAGATGTTGCCGATAAAATCAGAGTTGTTCAGATGTCAACGGATCTTACCCTGGATCCCCTTAAGGCATGCGTTAAGAATACCGAACGCGAGGGCGGCCTGTATGAGGCGCTCGATGTGGCAAGAGTATGGCTTGAAAAGGCTTTGAAAAACTAAGGCAAAATATAAATCCCGGCTGAATACGGCCGGGATTTGTTGTTATCAGATAAATTTATTCAACTGAGATAATATAATAGTAAACCGGCTGTCCGCCGTTTACGAGCATGACTTCGATCTTGTCGCTGAGCTTCGAGCTGAGCAGCTGCTGCATGCTCTCGGCATTTTCTTCGGTAACATCAGCTCCGTGAATAAGGGTAACATAGCTTGTATCGCCTTTTGCAAGACGCTTTACAAGCTTGAGAGTTGCTCTGTTGATATCCTTGTCGGTAAAGGCAAGCTTGCCGTTCTCAAGAGCCAGAATTTCTCCCTCTTTGATAGAGTGACCTTCGTATTCCGAGTCTCTTGCGGCAAAGGTGATAAGTCCCGTCGAGACTTTTTCAAACGCCTTGGTCATGGCTATCCTGTTTTCCGCAAGACCGACGCTTTCGTCAAAGGCAAGCATTGCAGAAATTCCCTGTGGGATCGTTCTTGTCTGAAGTACGCATACGCTCCGGTCAGTGAGTTTTACCGCCTGTTCTGCCGCCATGATAATATTTTTATTGTTGGGAAGCACAAAAACTGTACGTGCAGGAGTTGACTGGATCGCGCGAAGAATATCTTCTGTGGCAGGATTCATAGTCTGTCCGCCCTTTACCACAACATCTGCGCCCAGATCGCTGAACATAGCCTCAAGACCGTGACCGGCAGCCACAGCAACGAATCCGAATTCTTTCACCGGTTCAGCAGGAACAAAATCTGCGTTTGCCTCTTTGACCGTCTTGCGGAATACCCGCCAGAAATCGTGGGAGACCTCGTCCGAAACGTCTAAACGCCAGCCGTCTATTTTAAATTCCTTTATCCAATAGACCGCAACTTCTAAAAGAAATTTCTGTACTTCGAGGTTGGAGGTGTTGAACTTGGGCATGTACTTGCAGGCGGCAAAGCACTCGTATTTTAGAGGATTGTCAGAAGTTATAACAAACCAGTCGTAATAGGGTGACTCTTTCCCGTTTTTTAATACGTCCTGAAACTGCCAAAGGTTTTCGCTGCAATGGTTGAAAACTGCGTCCATAACGATTTTCATACCCAGCGAATGTGCCTTATCTACAAGGCTTCGAAAAACCTCCTTATCGCCAAAGGCGGTGTCTATCGAATAATAATCGCTTATATCGTATTTATGGTTTGAGACAGATTTAAAAATCGGCGTGAGATATACGGCGTTTATGCCTAAATCCTTAAGATATTCCAGCTTCTGATAAATGCCCTGCAGATCGCCCCCTGCAAAGCTCTTAGGTGTAGGTTTACCGCCCCACTCCATATTAACGTAGGATAAATCCTTTTC
>JBJESH010000289.1:0-9183 GCA_051882695.1 Oscillospiraceae bacterium
GTCAATATGGAGCTGTCTTGGATTTCCGTCAGCGCCTACTCTTCCGTAATCGTATATACGGTATGTAGTATTGGAATTCTGCTGTATCTCAGCGATAAGTATACCCTTTCCGATAGCATGGAGAGTTCCAGACTCAATAAAGAACACATCGCCCTTTTTAACTGGAACAGACTGTGTTATTTCAAGCAGAGTATTGTTTCTTATTCTCTCGGCAAACTCCTCCTTTGAGACTTCTTTTTTGAATCCGTAAAGAAGCTCTGCACCCTCGTCGCAGTCCACTATATACCACATTTCCGTTTTGCCGTACTCACCCTCGACGCGCTGTGCATACTCATTATCGGGATGAACCTGAACGGAAAGATTGTCTTTTGCGTCAATAAGCTTGATAAGGATAGGAAACTGCTCAAAACGTGCGCAGTTTGTTCCGAGAACAGATTTGCCCTCAGCTTCAATATACTGTGCAAGCGTTTTTCCTGCGTACTCACCGTTTGCAACAACAGAATTTCCGTCCTTGTGGCATGAAAGCTCCCAGCTTTCGGCAACCTTGTCAAAATCACAATCCTTGCCGAAATCATCACGGAGACGTGTTCCGCCCCAAAGATAGTCTTTAAATGCAGGTTTAAGTTTTAATGGATACATATGTTATTCCTCCCGTTTCAATACATAAAAATTCATTTTAAATTATACCACAAATACCTTTCCGTGTCAATGAAACGTATCTTAAAATGAAATAAATATGACTTGAAAAAATCTGAGTAATGTGCTACAATGTTTATATTATGAAAAAATATTGCTTTTTTATCGCTTTTGTGCTGTATGTATCAGCGTTTTCAGGCTGTTCCGTAAATAAACCGGCAACGGTCGTATATACCGACTCCCCTCCTCCGCTTACCGTTATGACGGAAATTACAACCACGCCTGCGGATACATACAGTCAATATATGGAAACATATACCCCTCCAACAACAACCGGTACGGATGTGTATTATTATCACCTGCCGCCATCGGAAAATATCGGGGCAGATACAGGTATGTACTCTATTCTGAAGCCAAATGCACCTCAGCAGGATATGCCGTACAGGGATACTGCTGCTGTGCGGAATTCTGCCGTTACAGAGACCGAAGCTGCAGAAACCACTGACGTCAGTAGCGGAAGGCCGGAAGAAACCTCAGAAACCCAAATACCCGAAACTGCCGCACCGTCTGCCGATACGTCATATTATCCCGAACGTCCGTCAGCTGATACGGGATTTTCCGGCATGATTTCTGCTGATACAGCACATTCTGCACAGACTGTAACGACTGCACCGTCCGAAACGTCAGGAACAAGCGAAGAACAATAAATTTACCCAAAGGAGCAAAACGTCAAATGCCTATTAACATACCGAATAATCTTCCTGCATACGCAGTTCTGAATAATGAAAATATTTTTGTAATGACCGATACTGCTGCCGCACATCAGGATATACGTCCTCTTAAAATTGCAATCGTAAACCTTATGCCTAAAAAAATCGAGACAGAGACCCAGATATTGCGGCTGCTTTCAAACACTCCGCTTCAGGTAGACATCGAGCTTATCCAGATGGCAAGCCATGTTACAAAAAACACGCCGATAGAGCATCTTACCAAGTTCTACAAAACCTTTGAAGATGTTAAAGACGAGCGCTTTGACGGTCTTATCATTACAGGCGCACCCGTTGAGCAGATTCCCTTTGAAGAGGTTGACTACTGGAAAGAGCTTTGCGGAATTATGGAATGGTCAAAGAAAAATGTTTATTCAACCTTACATATATGCTGGGGAGCACAGGCAGGACTTTACTACCATTACGGTATTCCAAAATACGACCTTCCTGCGAAAATGTTCGGCGTATTTCCTCACAAAGCTGAGGTCACGAACTACCCTCTGCTGAGAGGCTTCGACGAGAAATTTTATGTGCCTCACTCACGTCATACCGAAATAAAGCGTATGGATATCGAAAAAGTCAGGGAACTTCAGATACTCGCTTCTTCCCCAGAATCCGGAGTAAACATCATTGCCGACAGCACCGAAAGGCAATTTTTCCTTATGGGGCATTTCGAGTATGACCGTTTTACCCTTGCAAACGAGTATTTCCGTGACAAGGACAAGGGACTTTCCATCGAAGTACCGAAGCACTATTTTCCGTATGACGACCCCTCCCAGCCGCCGCATTTCAACTGGCGCTCGCACGCAAATCTGCTGTTTTCCAACTGGCTCAACTATTGCGTTTACCAGCAGACTCCCTATGACCTTGAAAAACTTGAACCGATCATTTAAAATTTTTAGTGTAAAATACAAAAAAGGACGCTCTTTTACAAATGCCTGCATTTGTTTCAAAGAGACGTCCTCTTTAATTTTACCCTGTTGAAATTAAATCTCAAGAAGCTTTTCTGCGTTTTCGTGCAGAATCATTTCACGTTCCCGTTCGTTCAAAGGGATACGGTCAAACCGTTCAAGCTCGTCAGCTGCATCCCACATTGGGTAATCCGTACCGAACATGACTCTGTCAGCACCAAAAATATCTATAAGCTGTCTTGCTCTTTCGGGAGTCATTGCATAAAGCGAACTTGAAGTGTCCACCCAAAGACGGTCGGCATATTTACCTCCAAGAATGTCAGCGGCAGAATCCCACTCCGACCAGCCTCCAAAGTGCGCACCAATAACCTTCAGCTTTGGAAAGCTGTCCATGACATTTGCAAGGCGCTGCGGCTTGGAATACTCATATCTGTGGTCACCCATGTGAATTAAAATAGGCATTTTCCCCTCGATAACTTCGTAAATTTTCATTGCCTTGTCGCAGTCGATATTGAACTCCTGAAAGTCGGGATGTATTTTCACTCCCTTGAGTCCCATTGAGACTGCACGGTCAAGTTCTTCCTTTATGTCGGGGTAATCAGGGTGAATTGCCGCAAATCCAACCAGTCTGTCGGGATACTGCTTAACACTTGAAGCGATAAAATTGTTGATTCCCTCAACCTGTCCGGGAACAGTTGCAACCGACTGCACAAGAAATCTTTCTATACCGTTTTTATCGCCGGTTTTAATAAGCGTTTCAACTTTTCCGTCCATATGCATTTTAAGGTCGCTGTAAAACGAACCAATTCCGGCAACTGCTTTTGCCGCAATTTTATCGGGAAAAATATGAGCGTGAGCGTCAAAAATCATAAACAAAATCTCCTTGAAATTTATTTTCCGTTAAGTGAACCCGAGAAAGCTGTGTTCTTCCAATTTCCACGGAAATAAAACCAGAATGACATAACCGCTGCCAGGATCCATCCTAAAGGCCATGCCCAGAGAAAACCGTCAAAGCCCATAACGGGAACTAAAATATACGAAAGTATTACACGCAGCAGCAGGTCGCTGAATGTCGCTGCCATAAAAGAACGCATTGCTCCTGCACCCCTGAGGACGCCGTCCGAAAGCAGCTTTACTCCGAGTATAATATAGAACGGCGAAGCTGCACGAAGGAATGATGTTCCGATCTTTAAAGCTTCCTCGGACGGTTCGGAGAAGAAAAGTCCTATCATAGTTTCAGTGAAGAAAATATAACAGATTATAAAAGGCACAAGACACACAGCAATGAAAATTATTCCTGCCTTATACCCCTGCGGAACACGCTCATGCTTGCCTGCGCCGATATTCTGTGCAGTAAAGGAGCTTATTCCGTTTGAAATGCACGCCATTGCGTTTACAGCAAAGGTATTCAGCTTGATAGCTGCTGAGTACCCTGCAACAACTGCCGCACCCATATCATTCACCAATCCCTGAATAAGCAGGTTTCCCACAGAAACAAAGCTCTGCTGGCATATTGTAGGTATGGCTATCCTGCTTATTGTTTTCAGCATATGCGGAGAAAACTTAGGACAACGGTGAACGGTGTTTATTTTTTTCAGCCTGATAAAAAGCGTAACAGCCGCCAACACCGCAGATGCTCCCTGAGCAATAAATGTTGCCCATGCAACACCTGCAACACCCATCTGAAGCGGAATTACCATAACAAGATCAAGAATGATATTTCCGACAGATGAAGCAATAAGAAAAATAAGCGGCGTTTTCGAGTCACCCAATGCAGTAAAAATGCCAGTGCACACGTTGTAAAGAAAAAGGAAAACAAGTCCCCCTATGTAAATTTGAAGATACAGCACAGAATCGTCAAATATATTTGCTTGCGTGTTCAAAGCCGTCATAATAGGTCCGCAGAGGAAAAGTCCAATGATCGTAAGCAATGCCGCCAGTGACATAGTGGCAATCAGCGAGGTCGATACTGCCGTTTTCATACGGACATATTCCTTTGCACCGAAAAGCTGTGATATAACCACAGCACAGCCTGCATTTATTCCGTTTGCTATCTGGATAAACAGCATTGTAACAGGATAGGAAGCGCCTACCGCTGCAAGTGCAAGCTCACCCTCAATTGGAGTTGAACCTACAAAATTTCCTGCAATTATACTGTCGCAAATATTGTACATCTGCTGAAAAACAATACTTATAAGCATGGGCAGAGTAAACCGCCATATAAGTGAAGCAGGCTTGCCCTGCGTTAAATCCGTAATCAAAAATTAACTTCCTCTCTTTTCTGTTAATAATTATTATACAACATTTCTTCCGTAATAATCAAATAAAAACAGCACAAACTTACAAAATATTTTTAGGGAAAGATTGTACTTTTTTGGGTATGCAAAAAAAGAAAGCCAAAATACAAAAAAGCTATACCTTATCTGCGTTAATTTTTTTCATTAAATCAGGGGTACACGACTTAACTGCCCGTACCCCTGAACGAAAACTGAATTATATTGTTGAAACAAAACGTCCGAAAGCGGCAATACCCTTGGGTGTACGCTTGTACACGCCTGCATGTTCAAGCACCTTTGCGAAAACATGTCCGATCTCTTTCCTGATAATATCATTTACGTTTTCGGGAGTGATATCATTGCGTGCAGCAAATTCTTCAGCCCAGTCAGCGTGTTTTTCAAGCGTTGGATCAAGACGGACAGCGCTTACACCCTTATTGATAAGAGTATCTGCAAGCAGTTCCATTTCTCCTTTAAGACGAGCAGGAAGAACTGCAAGTCCCATAACCTCGATAAGACCGATATTTTCCTTTTTTATATGGTGAAGCTCCTCGTGTGGGTGGAATACTCCCAGAGGATGTTCATCGGTAGTAATGTTGTTTCTCAGAACAAGGTCAAGCTCATAAGCGTTGCCGTTTTTGCGTGCAATAGGTGTAATTGTGTTATGAGGTACACCGTCTGTTTCGGCAAAAATGAAAGCGCTCTCGTCTGAATAACCTCTCCACTTTGTAAGTACTCTGTCGCCCAGTTCCACAAGACGTTCATAGTCGGAACAGCGCAGACGAAGCACCGACATAGGCCATTTTACCCTTCCTACTTCAACATCCTCAAATCCCGGAATAACATAAGTCTCCTCAACAGGCGCAGTAGCCATAGCAAAGGTGTAGCGGCCTCCCTGAAAATGCTCATGAGTAAGAATGGAACCGCCAACAATAGGCAGGTCGGCATTTGAACCGATAAAATAATGAGGGAACTGCTCGACAAAATCAAAAAGCTTGCTGAAAGCAGAGCGGTCAATTTTCATCGGCGTATGAACACTGTTAAGAAGTATACAATGCTCATTATAGTAAACGTAAGGTGAATACTGGAGACACCAGCGCTCATCGTTGATTTTTACTGGAATAATACGGTGATTCTGGCGTGCAGGATGATTTACACGTCCTGCATAGCCTACATTTTCCTCGCAGAGCATACATTTCGGGTAACCGCTCTGCTTTGCATTAAGAGCAGCAGCAATGGCCTTAGGATCCTTTTCCGGCTTGGAAAGGTTAATAGTAATATCAAGAGTGCCATAATCGGTAACAGTCGTCCACTTCATATCCTTGGCAATGCGGTAGCGGCGGATATAATCCGAATCACAGCTTAATTTATAGTAATAATCTGTTGCGGCTTCGGGAGATTTTTCACGGTAAAGTCTGCGGAATTTCTCGATAACTTCAGACGGACGCGGCATAAGACATCCCATAAGCTTTGTATCGAACAAGTCTCTGTAAACTATACTATCTTCAATGATACCATTCTCCACAGCATAGTCAAGCAACTCCTTCAGGACAGGCTCAAGCTCGACATCGGTAAAGTTTTCCTCAGGCGGATCATAATCGTCGATTTTCAGTGCCTCGCAAACAGAATTTGCCGCATAAATTCTGTCCTCGGCGGAAATAAGTCCGTTTTCAAGCCCGTAGCACACAAGCTTGCGGATAGCGGTATGTATATTATCAGCGGAACGCATTTTCAAACAGCTCCTTGGAAGGAATTTTAAATAGATATCATAATTATACCATATAAATCTCCATTTTTCAAGTGTTGAAAGTGCTTATTTTTCGTTGTTTGGTATGACAAATAGCACAAACGTACCGAAAATTTGTTCTAAAATTTGTTAAGTATTTTTCTTTGCAAAGCATTTACAGAACTATTGTTCTGTGATATAATGTATTAGCAAGAACATTTGTTGCATTTCAAAAGGAGGTAAAAACGTGGATATTTCAGAAAAGCTGAAGATCCTTGCTGATTCTGCAAAATATGACGCAGCCTGCACTTCAAGCGGAGTTGACCGTGCAGGCGGACACTCAGACGGTATAGGTAACGCGGCAAAATGCGGTATATGCCACAGCTTTGCCTCAGACGGAAGATGCATTTCCCTGCTGAAAATTCTTATGACCAATTATTGTATGTTTGATTGTAAATATTGCGTGAATCGCCGCAGCAATGACGTTCCAAGAGCAAGATTTACACCAAATGAAATTGCCGACCTTACAATTAATTTTTACCGCAGAAATTATATTGAGGGACTTTTTCTCAGCTCCGGGATAATTCAAAGTCCGGATTATACCTGCGAGCAAATGATCGAAACGTTGACGATACTCCGTGTGCAGTACAAATTCGGCGGTTATATCCACGCAAAAGCTATTCCCGGCGCTGACCCGGAACTTATCAACCGCCTTGGAGTTCTTGCAGACAGAATAAGCGTAAATATAGAGCTTCCATCGCAGAAAAGTCTGAACAAACTTGCGCCTGACAAGTCCAAAACCTCGATTTTGCTGCCTATGGGACATATTACACAAAAAATCAAACAGAACAGCTATGAGATCGTAAAGTACAAAAGCGCCCCTAAGTTTGCTCCTGCGGGACAAAGCACACAGATGATCATCGGAGCTACTCCCGACAGCGATTTTCAGATACTGCGTCTATCGGAAGCAATGTATCAGAAATACAGTCTGAAGCGTGTTTTCTATTCTGCGTATGTGCCGGTAGGCGATCAAAAGCTGCTGCCGCCTGCCGGTACAAAGCCTCCGCTTCTTCGTGAGCATCGTTTGTATCAGGCGGATTGGCTGCTTCGTTTTTACGGCTTCAAGGCAGAGGAAATTCTCGATGAACAGCATCAGGACTTTGATCCCCTGCTTGACCCCAAATGCAATTGGGCAATACATCACCCCGAGCTTTTCCCTGTTGAAATTAACAAAGCACCATATGAAACGCTTCTGAGAGTACCCGGCATCGGGGTAAAATCTGCACAAAGAATCATCGTGGCACGCCGTCAATCCAAGCTTGACTATAACGACCTGCGCAAGCTTGGCGTAGTAATGAAAAGGGCTGTTTATTTCATTCTTTGCCTCGGCAAACGTGCAGAGGGTCTTGTTGTTACCGAGGCAGGAATAATGCGGCAGCTTATGTCTGCAAGTGTGGTGAAAGAGCTCGAACAAAATGGATACAGCGGCGAACAGCTTTCATTTTTCGATAATGAAAAAGCTGTTCCCACATTGGAGGATACTGTAAAATGTCTGACGGGAGAAATGTGATCTACTGCTATGACGGCACGTTTGACGGGTTGATGTGCTGCGTTTTTGAAAGCTTTGAACGCCGAGAAATTCCGTCTGAAATTTCCATAGGCGAGCCATGCCAGCTTTCCTTTTCCGATATAAGATTTATAGAAACAGTCACGGAAAAATCCGACAGAGTAACTGCTGCAATTCCGCAGAAAATTTCATGGGATGCTCTCGACCTTGTCAGAAAAGTGTTTCTTTCCTGCGCCGAAAATAAAGACTTGACAATTCTAATATTTCTGCAAAAGGGATTCCGTAAAGGTATTAAAATCATGCAAATGCTTGCCGACGACACCGTAAATGCCATGAATAAGGCAGTTTTTCACTGTACTCACGAAGCTCATCTGCTTACCGGATTTATACGTTTTTCTGATTATAACGGTTATCTTGCTGCCGTAATTGAGCCGAAAAATAAAGTAATTCCCTTACTTGCTTCACATTTTACCGACAGATTCAGGAACGAGAATTTTTTGATTTACGATAAAACACACCGCATGGCACTGATTTATTATTCACACAAGGCGGAAATTGCTGAAAACATTGATTTTGAGCTTCCGCCTGCAAGCGCCGAAGAGGAACATTACCGTGAGCTGTGGAAAGGCTTTTATCAAACAATTGGCATCAAGGAACGGTTCAATCCCAAATGCCGAATGAATTTAATGCCAAAACGCTTCTGGTCAAACATGACAGAAATGCGTGACGAGCTTGGCATTCGTGATGAAAGCACCAACAGAATTGCAGAAACAAATCCGACCGCAATTAGCAATTAACCACTATTATATTTAATGGTAAGATTATACAAACGCCCCAAGAAGTAAATAATCTTCTCGGGGCGTATTTCTTTATAACTATCCTTATTTAAATCTTACAAATTTATTTTTTGCGGAACTTGATCTCGGGCATCGAATCCGAATTCATATCATAATTCTTGCCGGGTCTGCTGAAGAAGATATCCGGATCGATAGGGTCGGCAAGACGTTTATGCTCTGCCTCTTTCTTCTTTTTCTTGCCCTTGCTTTCGTCTTCTTCAAATTGAACGGCAAACGGATTGTGATACTCTTCCTTCTGCTTTTTGCCGTAGCGAGCCATCATTTTTTCCTTGGTAACTCTGTTTGTTTCAATCGAAGCGTTTATCTCATCCTGAAGCTTTCTGATATCGAAATCAGTCTTACTATCCCTGCTTTCCGATGACATATCGCTCAGCTTGGGCGGATCAATATCCATTATCTCTTCGCTCAGGTCATAATCAACATCGTTTGTGAAATCAAAACCG
>JBJESH010000290.1:0-2270 GCA_051882695.1 Oscillospiraceae bacterium
TTTATGCAGAGCTTTGCAACCTCGGGAATCAAATAAGGAGGACGGTTATGTATTATATCAGTACATATCCTCTCGGCGGAAAAAAGCTGATCCAATTTGCGGAGGAGCTAAGACACTGTGAGCTTTATGATGTTGGATTTGAACTGTTTTATGATAATATCCCGTTTAATGAGGCGAAATATTATAGGAAATTCCTGCACGGAATAAAGCTTGGTATGCACTGTCCTATGGAGGACTGCTGTCTGCTTGCTCCAAAAGGCTCACTTGAGATTGAATATACTCTTGATAAGCATAAGGCGTGCTTTGAGCTGGCACAGAGTCTGGGAGCGGAATATGTTGTTATCCATACGAACAGTCTTGCTCACCGAAGTGCAGAAGATATTGCAGTTGAGAAAGCTATTCTGTCCGAGCGAATGGCAATGACCGCAGATACAGCTAAAGAATTTGGTCTGCGAATCGCAGTCGAAAACGTAGGCTTCGGATATAACAGCAGTCTTGTTGCTGATATGTCCGATTTCATTTCTCTGGCGGATAACAGGTCACTCGAATTTCTTGTGGATACGGGACACGCCCACACCAACGGCTGGGATATCCCTGCGCTTATTGATACGCTTGGAGATAGGATAGCAGGCTTTCACTTTCACGATAATGACGGAACCACCGACAGTCATCTTCCGATAGGAAACGGAACGACGGACTGGGACAGCGTTTTTGCAGCAATAAAACGCTCTGCAGTTTCCGCCGACAGAACTGTGGAATATGCTCTGCCGTATGCACAAAATACCCTGACAGGCGTTCAGCTTCTGAAAAACAAACTTGATGATAACAGTGAGGAAAAGTATGAATAAGATAAATGCAGAAAGTATAATTTTCGACCTTGACGGTACTCTTTGGGACAGTGCAGATAATGTAGCCATGTCATGGAATACGGTTATAAATGAGCTTAATATTCCACGTCTGGACGAGATCTATATTTCCGGAGCTGACCTTCGAAATACTATGGGAATGCCTATGGACGAGCTTGCACGGCATTTTTTCCCAACGCTTTCCGAAACAAGTCAACTAAATATCCTGAAAAAATGTATGGAATTTGAAAACGAATATGTTTCCGTACATGGCGGAAAAATTTACAGCGGTGAGGAAGAAACACTGCGGCTGCTTGCTCAGGAGCACAGGCTTTTTATTGTGAGCAACTGCCAATGCGGATATATTGAAGCGTTTCTGAAATTCAGCGGTTTTGAAAAATATTTCTCGGGACATCTGTGCTGGGGAGATACCGGAGTACAGAAAAGTATGACTATACGGCTTCTTATGAAGAAGTATAGCTGTAAAAACGCAGCTTACATAGGTGATACCGACGGCGATTGCAGGGCGGCGTTCAAGGCCGATATACCCTTCGTTCACGCCGCATACGGCTTTGGTGAAATATTATGTCCTGATAAGGCTTTTGAAACTGTAAACAGCTTTGAAGGATATCTGGATATATTCAGCTGATGTTTTTCAACACTTTTGCACATAGAGGGCAGAGCTTTCTTGTTTTCTATTTGATATAACTTTGACTTTGCCCTATAATATTGATTTATAGCATAAATGCCTGAAACAAAGGAGCAGATAAATATAATAAATCATATTTTTTCTTCGGCAGGATTTGGCATACAGCCTATTCTGACTAAAGTGAAGCTCACCCTTGCTGCATGGATAAAAATGCCAGGCTGTGAAATGTATGAGGACCACAACGATTTCGCTGTCTTAAATTCGGAACTTATATCATCTGCTGCTGAAAAACTTACCGATATTGCAGAGATATTGAACAGATAAAAACAGCCGCCGGTTTCCGAACATTCTGAAACCGGCGGCATTATTTTATCACTCATTTTTCCTTGACTATCCACCTCACTATACTATATAATAGAAGTGATCCACAAATTCCAAACGAGGTGCAAATATGGAAGAAAAAGCCATAACATTCATATCTGGGCGGCAGACCCATTCTATCCCCATAGCGAGCATACTTTATGTAATGATGAAAAAGCAAGACGCTTTTATCCACACTGCCGACGGTCGAGTGCTGAAAACACGAATGACCTTTGCACAGCTGCACTATGCGCTTGTTGCACTGCATATCCGCTTTTAGCTTTGCATCGGTGCAGCCGAAAGAGTGTCCCTGAGGGACATTGTTTTTTATGCCGGAATGATTTATAATTAAAATAATTATATGGAAAAGTGAGTTGAAAAAAATGGTACTTGGCAGGCAAGGTATGACTATACTT
>JBJESH010000291.1:0-9166 GCA_051882695.1 Oscillospiraceae bacterium
CATCGGTTATCTCGCCGATGATTCTTATAGCAAGACCCGGACCGGGGAATGGCTGACGGCTTACCAGAACTTCTGAAAGACCAAGCTCGCGGCCGAGTGCACGAACTTCATCCTTGAACAGCAAGCGTAAAGGCTCGATAATTTCCTTGAAGTCAACATAGTCGGGCAGACCGCCTACATTGTGATGAGACTTGATTACAGCAGCGTCACCCGTGCCGCTTTCAATAATGTCCGGGTAAATAGTACCCTGAACAAGAAAATCGACCCTGCCGATTTTCTTTGCCTCCTGCTCAAATACACGGATAAATTCCTCACCGATGATTTTACGCTTTGTTTCGGGGTCTGACACTCCGCGCATTTTGGACATGAACTGCTCTTTGGCATTCACACGGATAAAGTTTATACCCCATCCTGCGAAAGCCTGCTCAACCTCGTCACCCTCATTTTTGCGCATGAAGCCGTGGTCAACAAAAATACAGGTAAGCTTGTCACCGACAGCTTTTGCAAGCAGAGCAGCTGCAACTGAGCTGTCCACGCCGCCGGAAAGAGCCAGCAGAACCTTTCCGTCACCGACTTTTTTGCGGATATCTTCAATAGCAGTCTTTGCGTAATTTCCCATAGTCCAGTCGCCTGTACAGCCGCAGACGTTTTTAAGGAAGCTGTCGATCATACCGAGACCGCAGACTGTATGGTTTACTTCCGGGTGGAACTGTACGGCATAAAGCTTCTTCTCTTTATTTTCCATAGCCGCAGCAGGGCAGTCCGCAGTATGAGCGGTAATTCGGAAGCCTTCCGGAATTTCCGAAACATAGTCTGTATGACTCATCCATGAAATTTCCTTTTCGGGAAGATCATTTACTGCGCCGAAAAGCACACATGATTTGTCATAGAATGTTTCTGTCTTTCCGTATTCGGATGTAACGCAGGTCGAAACCTTACCTCCGAGCAGGTATGCCATAAGCTGGCAGCCGTAGCAGATTCCGAGAACAGGTATACCAAGCTCAAAGATCTCTTTTGAGCAGGCAGGAGAGTTTTCTGCATAAACGCTGTTTGGTCCGCCTGTAAAAATGATGCCTACAGGATTCATTGCCTTGAGTTCCTCAATAGGAGTTTTATAGGATTTGACCTCGCAGTACACGCCGCATTCTCTTACTCTTCGTGCAATAAGCTGGTTGTACTGACCGCCGAAGTCGAGAACTATGACAAGCTGGTGTGAAGATGGTGCCATAATTTAACATTCCTTTCCCGAATCCAAGATAAATATAGATATTAATATTATGCCATAAAATGACCAAAACTGCAAGACCTATTTCAGCTAAAAATATTGTAAAAAAACTTGAAAAAAATATATAAATGTGATATAATTAATAAATTAAACCTATTTGATTTCTGAAAGGACAAATTCAATGATCTATAATTCTGCTTTTGTCTCCGCAGTGCTTGCGGCGCATAACCACAGCCACGGAGAAAGCTTTGATTTTGCTGACGTTTTTCTTGATGCACTTTTAGATTCGGTAAAAATGCTGCCGTTTCTTTTTCTTGCGTTTTTGCTTATGGAGTTTCTCGAGCATAAAGCAGGGGACAAGCTTGTAAATTTTCTGCGAAAAACAGGCGGAGGACGGGCAGGCAGCGCTGCTGTGGGAGCGCTTATCGGATGTGTGCCCCAGTGCGGATTTTCCGTTGCTGCTTCCAATCTTTATGCAGGACGTGTCATCTCGGCGGGAACGCTTATAGCGGTTTTTCTCTCTACTTCCGATGAGGCGGTTCCCGTACTTCTTGCTCATCCGGATAAAATCGGTATGGTCTGGCAGCTTCTTCTTGTTAAGGTAATAATTGCCGCAATAGCAGGTATAGCTGTCGATATCTTTATCAAACTGCTGAAAATAAAAACAGACGGAGAAAGCATCGGAGAAATATGCAGCGAAAGCGGCTGCGGCTGCGGAAGCCACGGAATATGGTACTCTGCACTTAAACATACGGTAAACATTATAATTTTTATCTTTGCCGTAAATATCATTCTCGGTACTGTCATTTCTCTTGTCGGAGAGGAAGCCGTAGAGCATTTCCTTGGAAATATGGGCGTTTTCCAGCCTCTTCTTGCAGGACTTGTTGGAATGATACCCAACTGTGCCGCGTCTGTGCTTATTACAGAGCTTTATGCTGAGGGGGCAATAACCTTCGGCTCAGCTGTGGCAGGACTCTGCACAGGCGCAGGTATTGGACTTGCTGTGCTTTTCAGAGCCAATAAAAATATCAAAGAAAACCTGATAATAACAGGTATTGTCTATGCTGTCGGAACTGTCTGCGGAATGGTTCTGAATCTATTCTGACTTTAAGGGGAGCTTCGGGTGAAAGGGTTTATCGAATTCTGCAAAAAAGAATTTCTCGTTGTAATATCGGGCATTGCAGCGCTTGTTTCCTGCTTTTTTGTGCCCGTTACAAATTATGTAAAATATATAAATACAGATACGATAGGCTTGCTTTTCTGCCTGATGATAGCCGTTGCAGGTTTTAGGGAATGTAATTTGCTTTCGTTTGTTTCAAGGAAGCTTCTCGGCGGCGGAACGCCTTATTCACGAAAAACGGGAATAGTCCTTGTTTTTATTTCATTTTTCTCGTCAATGCTTTTTACAAACGATGTTGCTCTTATAGCATTTGTTCCGATAACGGCAGCGTTGTTCAGTAATCTTCCCAAAACCATGATCTATGTTATAACCGTCCAGACTGCGGCGGCAAATCTGGGAAGTATGCTGACTCCTTTCGGAAATCCTCAGAACCTTTACCTTTATGATTATTATAATTTTACTCCTCAGGACTTTTTCGGCGTGACCTTTCCTGTTTTCGGAGTAAGCGCAGCGCTGATTTTCCTGCTGTGTATGCTTATCAAAAACGAGCCTCTCGATACCGAAAAGCACCATGAGGTCGCAATTGAAAACAAACGTTACCTTGCACTTTATACAGTTCTTTTCATACTTTGCCTGCTGGCGGTTTTCGGCAAACTGGACGTTATTGTTGTATTTGCTTCTGTGTGCGTTGTGGCGGTAATAATTGACCTGCGGCTTTTTGCAGGAGTTGATTACGGACTGCTGCTGACGTTTGCATTCTTCTTTATTTTTGTGGGAAATATCCAGAATATCGACGCAGTAAGAGAGCTTGTCACAAAGCTTCTTGACGGACATGAAATGCTTGCTTCGGCAGCGGCAAGTCAGATTATCAGCAATGTTCCTGCTGCGTTTATGCTCTCCGGATTCACCGATAATGCAAAGGCGCTTGTCCTTGGAACAAATATCGGCGGACTCGGTACACTTGTTGCCAGCCTTGCCAGCTTGATATCTTTTCGTATTTATATGGAAACAGACGAGGCAAAACCGGTGAGATATCTCGGCGTTTTTACCTTAGTTAACGTGATTCTTCTTGCCGTGATCTATCCTTTTGCCAATTATCTTGTACTTTAAAACGGAGGTCTACCATGAAAACATATCCTTTTCGCGACAGCAACCTGCCTGTTGAAGAACGTCTCTCCGACCTGCTTTGCAGACTTACAACGGAAGAAAAAATAAATATGCTTTCATCTCATATGGCTGCTGTTCCGAGACTTGGTATCAGCGAATGGTTTGTTGGAACAGAAGCTGCAAGAGGCTTTGTAGGCAGAACAGACGAGGATATCTCTACGGTCTTTCCGCAGCCAATAGGTATGGCTTCTATGTTCGACCCGGAGCTTATGTACAGAATAGGAGAGATTACGGGAAACGAAGCAAGATATTATTATCAGAAAGCTCCTGATAGCAAGCTTATGCTGTGGGGACCTACCGTTGACATGGAGCGTGACCCGAGATGGGGACGTACCGAGGAGGCATACGGCGAGGATCCGTTCCTTACTGGAGAGATGACAAAGGCTTATACTAAAGGAATGGCAGGTGAGGATCCTTTCTATCTGAAAACAATTCCTACACTGAAGCATTTCTGTGCCGACAATAACGAAGCGGACAGGGCTTCCTGTTCTGCAAATGTTGAACCCCGTACACTTCACGAATATTATTATCGCGCTTTTAAGCCTGCAATAACAGAGGGCGGAGCGCATTCGGTAATGGCGGCATATAACGAGCTTTCGGGAGTTCCTGCGGTAATGAATCCCGATTTACAGAAACTTTTAAAGGACGAATGGGGACTTGATTTTGTTGTTACCGACGGAGGCGATTTTTCACAGAATCTTCTTGTGCATAAGTGCGTTGAAACACACGGAGAGGCTCTTGCGCTGTGTATAAAAAACGGCGCGGACAGCATGACCGACCCTGAAGATATGGTTGCCGCTGCGGCACGCGACGCTCTGAAACGCGGACTTATAACCGAATCGGATGTTGACAAAGCAGTTGGAAATGTCCTTTACGGAAGATTCCGTTTGGGCGAGTTTGACGAGGAGCATCCGTACAAAAATATGAACGTTGCCGTTGACAGCGAAGAAAGCCGTGCTGTAAACCGTGAGGCGGCAATGAAGCAGGTCTGCCTGCTGAAAAACGACGGCATTTTACCTTTGGATAAAAATACAAAAGTTGCAGTTATAGGTCCTCTTGCAGATGAAAATTACTGCGACTGGTACACAGGCAGAGCGAGCTATGCTGTAAGTATAAAGCAGGGCATGGAAAACGAGTTCGGAAAGGATAATATCCTTTTCGATAACGGATACGACATTGTTGCAATAAAGTCCTGCAAAAATGGCAAATATCTTACCGTATGCGAGAACGGCGCCGTTAAGGCGATTTCCGAAAAAATTGCCGACAGTACACTTTTTGAAATGCACGACTGGGGCTTCGGCTCGATTAATTTCAAATCCTGCGCCAACGGTAAATATGTTACCGAGGACGGTACATACAAAGCTGTCAGCAAAACGCCTTATGAATGGTTTATCCGCGAGTGGTTCAAGCCGACTGTATTTGAGGGAAAATACAGCTTCAGAAGCTGGCACGACTGGGCAATGGATATTTTTGTGAACGAAAATGACGAGCTTGCCATAAGAAGAGCTTCAAGAATGACTCCCGACAAGCAGTTTGAAATTGAAATTGTTTCCCGTGGAACAGATCGTGTCAAAAAGCTTGCCGAATCGGCGGACAAAGCAATTGTCTGCGTGGGAAATCACCCTATGCAGGTCGCAAGGGAGTGCTATGACCGCCCCGATATTATTCTTCCCGAAAGCCAGAGCAGGCTTATCGAGGCTGTATACGGGGCTAATCCCAATACTGTACTTGCAGTCGTGTCAAGCTATCCCTATGCTATAAACGCAGAAAAGGAAAAGCTTCCTGCTATCGTGTACACTTCACATGCAGGACCTGAGCTTGGAACTGCTTTTGCAGCTTCGATCAGCGGACGGAACAATCCTGCTGCAAGATGTCCGATGACTTGGTACAGGTCAATTCATGAGCTGCCTGATATCAAGGATTATGATATAATTACAAATAATACCACATATATGTACTATGACGGAGAACCGATTTTCCCGTTTGGACACGGCCTTTCCTACTCAAAGTTTGAGTATAGCGGATTTACTGCGGTTCAGCAGGGCAATACAGTAAAGACTTCTGTTACGGTAAAGAACATTTCTGAACGTGACGGCGATGAGGTAGTTCAGATCTATTTCAAGGCAAATAAGCCTCGTGTAAAACGTCCGCTTCGTCAGCTCTGCGGATTTAAAAGAGTCAATATCAAGGCAGGCGAGGCCGTTACTGTTAATATTGATGTGCCGCTTTCCGCACTTGAATTTTACGATGTAACAAGAGAAAAGCTTTGCACCGAAAGCGGAATGTATACCTTTTCGGCAGGAGCTTCAAGCCTGGATATACGCTGCATTTGCGAAACTGAAATAAGCGGCGAGACCATTCCTCCGAGAAATATGGCGTGTGTGACGAAAGCTAAGAATTATGACGGCAAGGATAATATTTCGCTGAATTTCAGCTATGACAAAAACGACCACTATGTGCTCGGCGGAGACTGGGGCGGAAGCATTATGTTCGATTCTGCGGATATGAACGGTTATACTTGTGCCGAATTGCTTTGCTCTGCGCCTTGCAGCGGTAAAAAAATTGAAATTTATGCCGGCGAAAAGCTTATCGGAAGTGCGGATATCAAACCGTCGTCCCGTTGTGACGGCTTTGAACTTTACATGGTTCCGCTTGAGCCGGTAAATGGAATAATGCCGCTTAGGATAAGGCTTGGCGGTATGCTTGGAATTTACAGCGTAAAATTTTTATAATATTTTGTAAAAAATGTCTTTTGACTTGCTTTTGAACAGAACGCGTTGTATAATAGAGTGGAGCAGAACATTCTGCTTTGAGTATGTGCCGGAGTAATATGTTTAAATATATTGCATCGGCTGATATGAGGATTTAAGCTATGAATTTATATAAACGTTTTTTTAGCAGGTTTGCGGCACTTGTTTGTGCTTTTGCTGCTTTTGCAGCAGCTGTTTCGGGCGGTACTGAGGTTTCCGCAATGTTCAGCTCAAGCTATCTCGATACGGGCGATATATCGGTAACTGTTAACACATCTTCAGGGCATAAGGCCATCAGTCCGTATATTTACGGAATAAATGCCGAATCGAGTCTTTCGGGACTTACCGTGAATGCTGTGAAGCAGTCCGACCCAAGGATGTCTTCCTATAACTGGGAGACGAATTTTTCCAACAGTGCCGAGGGCAAAAAAAGTTCAAACGACATAAGTCTGGTTGAAACATATCCTCAGAGCAAGCAGCAGGAGCCTGCTCTTTATACAGAAAATCTCGTTACAAAGGCGAAGCGCTACAGTATCGCATCAAGGTATGTTACTTTACAGATGATGGGATTTGTTGCTGCCGATGCTCAGGGTCCAATTTATACCACCGATGATAATTCGCGTTGGAACAGAGTTTTTTCGATAAAAAATGACAGTCTGATGTCGCAGCCGGATTTATATGACGGTGCTGTTTATATGGACGAATATGTCAGCTTTCTTGCGAATAAATACGGCTATGCGGTTGACGGAGGGATAAATGGTTATTTTCTTGATTACGAGCCGGAAAACTGGGCGGAGCTTTATCCGTATACTGTTACGGAACCTATTACCGCAGCAGAGCTTGTCAGCCGTTCCGCAGAGCTTGCCGGTGCAGTTAAAAAAATTGACCCTACGGCGCTGGTTTACGGACCTTCGACCGACGGAATAGAAGCTTTTATCAATTTGAAAAATCCTTACGACTGGGAGCAGTACAGTCAGGAATACAGCTGGTTTATTGACTACTATCTTATGAGCATGAAGGCTGCTTCGGAAATAAAGGGTACACGTTTGCTTGATGTACTTGATGTGCATTATCACACTGAGGCTACAAACGGCTTGCTTGAACAGATAATTGATGCGGATGACTCGCTCTCCAATAATGCGAGACTTCAGGCACCTCGTATTTTGTGGGACAGTACCTATACCGAAAACAGTACAGTTGCTATCATGCACAATCAGCATATTCCGCTCATTCCGACTCTTGAAGCGTCTATAAATATGTATTACCCCGGAACAAAGCTTTCATTTTCCGAGTATAATTTCGGCGGCGGTGACCACATAAGCGGCGGTATTTCAACTGCCGATACTTTGGGTATTTTTGCTTCTTATGGTGTTCATATGGCTTGCCTGCATCCTAATTCAAAAAATATTGACTATCAGAAATCCGCAATAAATATATATACAAATTATGACGGGGAAGGGTCGTATTTCGGAAATACGCTTGTAAAATCAGATAACGGCGAAGATATTATGAGTTCGGTTTATGCTGCAATTGACGGGCAGGATGAGTCAACGCTAAAAATGGTGCTGATAAATAAAAATCAAAGCTCTTCAAAAACGGCGGAGGTTGCGATAAAATCAAAGACTTCTTTTGAAAGCGCAAGTGTATACAGCTTTAATGAAGACAGTCCGGAGATAACTTTATCGAAGGAGAGTGTTTATATTGAGGATAACAGCTTTTCCTTTGAAATGGATCCTTTGACTGTTTATATGCTTGTTTTTGAAGACGGGGACGGAGATGTGCTTATAGATGTTCCGATGACAGGGGAAACAACGGTTACGTCTGTTTCGGAAAGCATATATGAAAGCGACGTTATTTCCGATGAGAGCGGGATCTCATCGGAGGAAACTACTTCTGCCGTACCGGAGCATGTCGATGCAGAAACTCATTCTTCCGCGGGCACATCTTTAACGGAAGAAACGGATAATGGAACTGACAGTACCGAAGGTGCGGAAACATCTATTTCTATTGTTGGAACCGACGCTAACGGTTCAACGGTCACGGAAATAATTTCCGTTGAGCCGGAATCATCAGGTGAAGATCCCGATATTTCGGACGGAAAGAAAGTTCCGACGGCGGTCAAGGTAATTGTATGCGCTATGGTTTTGTCAGTGATCATTGTGATGTTTTATGTTATGTTTGGAGAAGTAATTCAAAAAAGATTTTTTAAGAAGTAATTCTGCATAAAATAATGAAAAAATATTGTTCTTTATTACAAAAATCATTATAATCTGTTTACAAGTTAAAAAAAAAATATTAAAATATAATGTGTCTGATTATATCTAAAGGGGGGATTCCGTGAAGGTAAAATTTAAGCTGTTGGCATTTATTCTTCTGCTGGCAATAATGCCTATAGTTATTGTCAATATATTCTCCCAATCAAGAATGAATAGTAATACAATGTCTTTGGTTAAAGATTCCACACGAAATATAATCAGCAATCAGTCTGAAAATATTAATTTCTATTTTGAGGAAATAATTTCATCGGCTAAGGAGATCGCTTCTTCCGAACGTATCAGAAATTATACTTCTGAAAGTAATACCGAGGATTTTTTGGTTTCCGATGAAAATCAGGATTTCATCAGAATAACGGATGGATTCAATGCTGTTGCAAATAATGATTCCTCACTTCAGAAAATAATGGTCATAAATAATTCGGGAATGATAATTGCTTCGACCGATCCCGGGGATAACGGAAAGCGGATGTCAAATTACAAAGGATTGTTTACTCTTGCTCAGAGCAATAATGGTATCTCTTCATTTTTTATGAGCGGCGATGAAAACAATATACCTGTTTTTATTGTTTCAAAGGCTATCTATTCACATGACAACGTCTGTCAGGGAATAGTATATCAGCTTTATAAC
>JBJESH010000292.1:0-2247 GCA_051882695.1 Oscillospiraceae bacterium
GGATCATACTGCACTCCATGGTCAATAAAAGTGATAATAACTGCAAGAGGATTTTCTTTTACTTCAACGCGAACTGTAGCAGGACCTACATCGGGTTTATAAGCATAATGAGCAATATTTCCGAACAATTCGTCAATAGCAATATCAATCTGCATTTTCGCCTTTAAAGGACATCCAAAAGCTTCAAGATGCTCATCAACAAAATCAGTTACCAATGCAATATTATCAACAGTTGCATCAATGGTTAATTCTTTCATTTTTATTCCTACTCCATCTTATTATTGTACTTAAGACTAAGCATAGTAATATCGTCAAATTGCGGAGCATCTCCTGCAAATCTGTCTATATCATTCTTTACAAGCTCGCACAGCGACTTTGAATCAACGCATTTATTTTCGTTCAGGAGTCTGAGCAATCTGTCCTCTCCGTAAGCGTTTTCCAGAATATCGGTAGCTTCGGTCACGCCGTCGGTATAAAGGAAAATTTCATCGCCCGGTTCAAGCTGAAGCTCACTTTTGCAATATCTTATACCGTCCATTCCGGCAAGAACAAATCCCGCACGGCATTTCAGAAACTCAAAAGTACCGTCCTTGCGGCGAATAAGCGGCGGATTGTGACCGGCATTTGCAAAGTCAATATGCCCTGTTTTTAAATCAAGAATTCCCATCCATGCTGTAACAAACATTCCGGCATCGTTATTTGCACAGAGCTTTTTATTCGCCAGTGTAAAGACATCGTTTATTTCATTTCCTGCCTCTGCAAGGCTTTTTATCAGCGTTTTTGAGGTCATCATAAACATCGCCGCCGGAATTCCCTTGCCCGAAACATCGGCAATTAAAAATGCCAACCTGTCTTCACCAAGCAGGTAAAAATCATAGAAATCACCGCCGACCTCTTTGGCTGTTGTCATACTTGCGTAAATTTCAAATTCAGTCCTGTTCGGATACGGCGGAAATACACTTGGCAAAGCAGAGTACTGAATAGTCTTTGCAAATTCAAGCTCCTTGTCAATTCGGGCTGCTGCCTCAGCTATATAACCTTTCAGTGTAACAACTGTTGAGTTAATATCATCTGAAAGCGAAGCAAACTCCTCATTACTGCGGACATCAACCGTAACATCAAGGTTGCCGCCCGTGATTTCAGCAAGAGAATTATTTATCTTACGGATGTTGTTAACGATAAGCTTTTTAATGAGCAGGTACACAAGGATAAAAAGTGCTCCGAACACAACAAAAAGCATAAATGCAGTAATATAAATTGATAAATCTGTTCCAAGCTCTACATCTTCCTGAGGAATAACCGCAATAATATAGTATCCCTCGGACACGACATACATACAATAACACTGTTGTCCGTAAACCTCGGCAGTAAAAAATTCCTCCTGCGCAATATTATCATCATCAATATTTATTCCGGTAACACCGAGATCTTCTCCCTCGTTATCATTTCTGTCGCTTACTATTTCCCCTTTTTCATTTGCGATTATTATTGAGCCGTTTTCCCAGACATGACGGTTTCGGGTAATACCAATCACCTGCTTATCAATATCACGCTGAAAACGCTGTGCATCATAAGCAACCTGAACAAAACCGCTGTCAAGAGCCACTCCGGCATATTTTCTCATAATACTGCTGTCAGAAGCAGTCGGACCGTATTTCTGCACGAATTCCATGGTCTCGCCGTCGAGCAACACAAGAAATTCTTCTGATTGCTCACCGCCGTTCATATTGTAATTAATAAATGCGTCATAGGTTGATAATATAATGATTCCTCTTTTATCAACTATATTTATTTCAGCCACATCATACTTTTCTTTAAGCTCGTTAAGGTAATTTTCTGAGATATCATCCTGACTTGAAATATCATTTGCAATCAATTTTGTTAAATCCAGTAAATTTTCATCCGACGCATCGCTTATATCGGCTTTTACATCATCAATGTTAAGATTTAATAATTCAAGTGTGTCACTTCGTGTGAGCTGTGACTGCAAAAACATTGAAAAGCTTATCGTTATAACAAACGCAACTGATACACATAAAAGCAGCCAACGGGAGAATGTCTGGGATATCCTGCGCATATCGTGACGTTCTCGTCTTTTATAGTTTCCTATAAATGAAACAAGTAAAACCGCAAACATTACTGCCAATGCATTTAAAGAAATCATAAGAAATGTACACTTACGAACAATGGTAAACGCAGTATGCACGTCTGACAAATTAGTTAAGAATATCATCAGCATATCAAATA
>JBJESH010000293.1:0-9088 GCA_051882695.1 Oscillospiraceae bacterium
AGGTTTAATATAACTGTATCTCAAAAACGTGCCGGTGGCACGTTTTTGACAATATGATTTTGCTTTGACCTTATAGAACAGCAACGGCTTCGCCGTTGTTAGGAAGTCCCTCTCTTGCAGGGACTTCCTCGTCCGATGTTTCTGCGTAGCAGAAACTCGGAAACGAACGCTTGCGTTCGTTTTATTCACACTTTGCGGAGCGCTTCTCAGGCGCGCCCACGGGGCGCAGGCAAGGCTTTCGCCGTCTGCGGACGGCGACTTAGGGGCGCTGCCCCTAAGAACCCTGCAGCCTTGAAAGGCTGGCGAACTTTTTTGAGTCGCTTCGCTGATTACTACGAAAAATTGTACACTAAACTTTAATTTATCATACCTGACATTTCCGACAATTATTCAATATATAATACTAATCCCTCATTAAAGTGTAGACAAAAAATCTGCGCAAAATCCATATATGCAAGATTTAGCTTGATTTTTTGTACACTTTATAATCGGGAATTAGTATAAAAGCAAAACCGTTTTGACAATAACATCAAAACGGTTTTTAGTATTATTTATGACAAGTTAATTTCTATTCCGCACTGCCGGTCTCATTTTGTTCCTCACTATTTTTTTCTATTACGCTGCCTGGAGTCTTTTCAATGTCACGGAAAATCATGATCGCAAAGCTGCAAATGGTAATGTTAACAAATGCAGGGCCTACCAGTACAAGCAGTATCATGGTTTTATAATTCCATATCATAACTGCAATTTCAAATGCAACAATTATCACAAGCAGAAGCGAGCGAAGAAAATACCTCATGCTTATGTGAAAAGAATTTTTCAGACTGTTGAAAATTGTGTTTTCATATCTTGCAAGCAGAGGATAAACATACAGCAGGGAAAATGTGAACAAATACGCCGCAACGATCCCTGTTATCAGAAACATTAGCTCATGCTCCTCGGCTTTATTAAAAAGCTGAAAATCAAGATAAACCGTCCATATACAAATAAGCGTAATAAAAGACATCGGAATACCCTGCTTCCAGTTTTCCTTGAACGCCTTTATAAAATCACGGGCGATATAGCCTTCCTGCCCCTCTGCAATGCGCAGTGAAACCGCTGATGCAGCAATTGTGGATATTCCCAACGTTACAACAGGCAGGCTGAAAATTATCCACAAAAGATTAAGCTTTAAAACGTCCGTAAGTCTGCACATAAATCTGTAAAGCTTGCTGTCAGTGCTGAAAAATCCTGCCATAATAAAATCCTTTCGTTTTTCCGGCTAAAATCAGGGGCACCTTTAAAGGTACCCCTGAAATAATTTTTTAATTATCTAACCTGATCTTCAAGAGCGCATCTGATGGAAGCTTCATTTTCACACCATGCAAGGCACTCGCCGTTAGGGTCGTACTCGCCGCACTTCTTGATCATTTCAGCAACGATTCTGTCGTACTCTTCATCGCTGCTTGCGTAGATAGCCTGCCATGAGTAGTTTACAAGACACTCTGCAACCTGTTCCCAGATAATTTTCAGCTCGTCGGAACGTTTGGATTCTGTGTAAGATGTACCGAGAGCAACCTTGAAGTTTGTTGTGTTCATGTAATCCTGGAATGTGTACTGTCCGTACTTATCTCTCCAATCCTGGAGGATATCGTATGTTTCATTTGTACGTCTGGACTTCCAATTGATGTAGTTGTATGTTTCACCGTTGGAATCGGGGTTTGAAGCGTCCTTGGACCATGTTGTGTTGTTAGCCTGGAATGTACCGTCGTTGAATGTACCGCCGCCCCATTCATCAGGCATCATTGTACCCTTACGGTCAGCCTGTGCCTGTTCGCCGAGATCTGTAAGGCAGGAGTTGCCTTCTTCATCGTAGTACCAGCAAAGATCCTTTGGACCGTAGTTGTATGTCATATATCCCTCAGGAGTTGCGAGGTAGTTGATGATAGCCATACAAAGTTCGGGATATTCTGTATTAGCGCCGATAGTATACATTCTGTTACCGCCGAGAACGTTCATACCGTAGCAGAGAGGTGTAGCGTCATTTGGCATCATTGGATACATAGCCTTACCTTCTACAAGGTGATTCTCGGTGTTGTAAAGCTGAGAACCTGCATAGTCGAAGATGGAGAAGAATGTACCGCCTGCGGTAACCTTTTCACTCATCTCGTTATATGTCTGAGTCATGGAGTTAGGGTCGATAAGACCTGCCTGATAGAGCTTGTTGAAGAACTTAAGGCTCTTGAGGTAAGGACCGTTTTCTTCAAGTGCATAGTGGAAATCACCGTTTTCAACATCGTAAAGACCAAAGCCCATTTCGTCATATCCCCAGTAGCAGGTAGCAAACGCCTTAACGTACATTACCATGTTACCGTCCCAGTCAGGCCAGAGGGATGTAGCGTATGTCTTGTTTCCATTTTCATCTGTTGGGCAGATTTCCTTCATATCAACCATGAGCTGATAGAAATCATCGAGGTTATTGATCTCAGGATAGCCGAGTTCCTTATAAAGATCCCAGCGAATGTCCATTGTGTAGAAGAATGCTTCATGGTCATCAGTGCTTGTAGCAATATTGTGACCGATACCGTATACAACATTTTCACCGTTTACGCTTTCGTTGAGGTTAGCGTTGTTTTCGAGGGCATACGGCATATTCTCCTTGATATAGCTTCCGTAATTGGTAAGAAGGTCGTCCTCGTTCCAGTCATAGAGCATACCTTCTGCAACAGCACGCTGATACTGGTCGCCGTTTGAACCGAATACAACAATATCGCCGAGATTTCCCGACTCCATACGGGTATCGAACATACCGTCGGTATCGGGGATAATAGTCATTTCGCAGTTGAATTCACGCTTCATGACTTCCGCAAACCAGCCGGTAAGCTTACCTGAGTAGTTTGCAAGCTGGCTGAATACAGTGATCTGGATAGTTTCGTCACCGTAAAGCTCTTCAAGCGTCTTAACATTGCTTGAAGCCTCTGTGCCTTCTGTTCCGTCAGAAGCTGCATCTGAATCGTCTGCTGCGTCAGCAGTGTTTCCATCCCCTGCAATCTGATCGGTAACATCGGGAGTAACATCCGGAGTTACCGAGCCGCAGCCTGCAAGAGAACCGAGCATTACCACTGAGGTAAGCCCTGCAATAATTCTTTTGAGTTTCATAATTTTCCTCCTAAAAATTTATTTCAATATGAAATAATAACCTGTTTAACCCTTGACCGCACCGAGCATAAGACCCTTGACAAAATATCTCTGCATGAACGGATAAACGCAAAGGATAGGAATTATCGTAACCATTGAAATGGTGTACTGAATGATCTTCGTGTTCATCTGATTTGCAATAGCAGCACTGTCAGCGGCACTTGCGCCCGGCTGTACCAACGCTGAAAGGTTGGAACTCTGGTTGAGATAGATGTAAAGTCTGTGCTGAAGGGTATAAAGCTCAGGTGTATTTGCGTTGAGGATAAGTGAATCCTGGAACGAGTTCCAGTGACCTACCGCACCGAAGATAGCTATTGTAGCAAGAATAGGCAGACTCAGCGGCCAGATGATCTTATAGAATATCTTCCAGTAGCTTGCGCCGTCTATGTATGCGCTTTCTTCGATTTCGGCAGGGATAGATTCAATATAAGTCTTAACAAGAATAATGTTGTAAGGAGAAACGATGCCGGGGATAATGTATGCCGCAAAGGTGTTTGTCAGACCCAGCATTGACATATTCAGATACCATGGGATAAGACCTGCATTGAAGTACATTGTGATTACAAGGAAGCGGTACCAGAACTGTCTGTGCCACATTTCCTTTTTGGTAACGAGATAGCCTGCAAGAGCAGAAACGAATACCATCAGAGCCGTACCGATAATAGTTCTGAGGAATGTGATCAAAACAGAATTCCAAAGGTCGTTTACCTTACCCATCTGAATATAGTTTGAAATAGTCAGTCCCTTAGGGATAAGGGTGATCGCACCCTTTGTAACAAGTGAGTTGTCTGAGATGGTGTTGATAAAGATATAATAGAACGGGAAAATACAGCTCAAGGTAAAAATTGTAAAGAAAGCATAGTTTATGATATTGAAAACAATATCGCCTGCGGTAGGCTTGACATGACTTTTGTGTTCCTTGAAGTATTTCTTTTCCTCGCGTTTTTCTTTACGAGTAAGCTTGATTTCGCTCATATCCGTGCCTCCTTATACAATACTCTCGCCGCGGACAGCCTTGGATACGCCGTTTGCAGCAAACAGAAGAATTACGCTGATAACCGATTTAACCATACCGATAACGGTTGAAAGCGGAATAAGACCGTTGCCGAGACCAAGGTTGTAAACGTAGAGGTCAAGAACCTGAATGGATTCACGGTTTACGGCATTGGAGAATACCAGGTATTGTTCCATACCGTTTGAAAGAATGTTTGCAATTGACATAAGAAGCAGAACGCAGAATGTTGGGATAAGCTCGGGAACAGTAATGTACCACATTTTTGCAAAACGTCCCGCACCGTCAACGGTTGCCGCTTCATAAAGTCCCTGATCGATACCGGAAATTGAAGCTATGTAGATGATAGCGCTCCAGCCCACGCCCTTCCAGAGACCCCATGCAAGCATTTTAAGCCACATATGGCTGTTTGACATAAGGTAGTTAGTTGTAACAGGCGTGCCGTCAGGGTTTAAGCTGTTCAGCATGGTATTGATAAAGCCGTCGGTTGAGAAGATAGCAATAGCAATAGCATAAACAAGTACCCAGCTGATAAAGTTCGGAATAGTTGTAAAGGTCTGAACTATCTGTCTGAAATGGGTATTCTTGATTTCGGAAAGGAAAATAGCAAATGCCATAGGTACCCAGCTTGTCAGGATACCGAGACCGCTCATTGCAAGAGTGTTTTTCAGCACAGTCACAATATCGCGCTTTGTAGCGGCATTCTGGAAAAGAGAAGTAAACCACTTAAAGCCGACAAATTTATCCATTGAAAGCGTCTCACCGGCTTTGTACTCAAAGAAAGCATATCTCCAGCCGTAGAGGGGAAGGTAGCTGAATACAAATGCAAGAGCAATAATTGGCAGCATCATCAGGAAAAGCTGGAAACGGGGTTCCATTTCAAAGACATCGCTTTTTTCCACCTTCGGAATAAGGAAGAAATTCACAATGGAAATTACTATCATTATTGCCGCAATAGCGATTATGATAATATTTGCAGTAGGATATATAAGCTTCATTGCCTCAAATTTGCCTGCTGCTGCGGACTGGTTTGCAAGGTTCTGAACGATCGACTTAACAGGAATAACGCCTGCAAGCTCAACTGCACCTGCCGCAAATGAGAATATAAGACCAAACTTTTTAAGCTTTTTGTTTCCAAGCGACATACAGCCGCCAACTACGGCAATTACTGCGGCAATTACAATAATTACAGCGCAAAAGCTCAGGGATTTGAAAGCAGGTTCGAGGTATTCCTGTCTCCTCAAAGTTGCTTTAAAAGTGCTGAGCATAGACTCATACGAAAGTGCGCATGAGAAAAGCGACATATTTTTATTTACATTTTCGCTGATCCTGACCGGATTGAACGCCGGGAAAAACAGCATAACAATATTGAAAATAATTGCAGAACGCATAAGCCAGTAAAGCTTATCGGCAATTTTTTCAGCAATAGTTTTCGGAGCGACAGGCTTATTTTTTTTCAGAGTTTTCGTTTCCGAACCGGAAATTACAGCCGTATTGCTTGCCATCTGTTGATCCATCCTTTCGTTAGGGATACTTCTGAAAATATACGTTATGAAATCGTTTTACTCCAATTAAAACATCAGACCGCTGCCGCCGTGTTGCGGTAGCAGCAGTCTGAAAATTTTGTTATGGATTCAATTTCGTAAGTAAATTACTTTCTCTTTCTGGAAGCAACTACAGCCACACCGGAAACAGCCATTACGGAAAGCATAACAGCAGCAGGAACGTTGCCTGTAGCAGGAGCATCAGTTGTTGCGGGAGCGTCTGTTGTTTCAGCTGTATCAGTTGTTTCAGCAGCAGCGGAACCGATACCGGAAACTGTGAATTCAACCTCGATAGAAGATGTAGGCATCATGTAGCTGAAAAGGCCATCCTGCTTGCCAAGGTCATCATTCCAAATGTTGATAGCCATAGGCTGGAGGTATGTAAGAGAGTCAGGGCTGAGGAAAGCCTCGTCAAATGTGTACTTTGTCTGACCGTCCATGATGATCTTAACGTCGCTGAATGTAACGCCTGAGTCAACAGGGATATCTGTAGAAACGAACAGGAGGTTGAGGTACTCGTCGGAACCAAAGTCAAAATCAGTTACGCCAACCTTGTATGTGCCGTCAGCAGTGATCTCAACGTCTGTGAAGTTACCGCCCTTGTTTATAGCTGTAGGACCGTCCCAGCCTGTGAGCTGGTTGAAGTATTCCATACCGTCGTCGCTTACAATGCCCTTACCGTATGAAGCTTCATCCCAAGCGTTTCTGAAAGTAAAGCTCTGGGTCTGAACGCCGATATAAGCGTGGTAAGTATCAGCAGCATAAGCGGGAACAGCCATTGTAACGATAGATGCAGCAGCCATAGCAGCAGCAGTGATTGTGCCAAGAATTCTTGATTTCTTCATATTAAATCTCTCCTTAATTTAGACTTGCTGTGCAGAAAGTGTTACACATCAATGCCATTTATTATTAATAATTTTAATATAAATTACCCAAGGTGTCAAGTATCATTTTAAACAAATAGAACGATTACATTGTGTTAAATTACACAAAAAGCTCCCGATAATTTAAAACAAAATATACTATTTGATAAAATATCGGGAGCTTTTAAATTGTTTATGCCAGAATAAGTCAGAATACTTTTTAAATTACAGAATAAGTGACTTTCCGGTCATTTCGGCAGGCTGCGGAACGCCGAGAATCCGGAGCATTGTGGGAGCGATATCGGCAAGAACGCCGCCCTCGCGGAGCTTGCAGTCGCCGTATCCAACAACGATAAGAGGAACAGGGTTTGTAGTATGAGCCGTGAAAGGCGAGCCGTCAGCTTCCATAAGCTTGTCTGCGTTGCCGTGGTCGGCAGTGATAATAGCCGCGCCGCCCTTGGCAAGAATTGCGTTTACGGTTCTGCCTACGCACTCGTCAACAGCCTCAACAGCAGCCTTTGCCGCGTCGAAAATACCCGTGTGACCTACCATATCGCAGTTTGCATAGTTAAGAATGATAACGTCGTACTTGTCCGAATCTATTGCCTTTTCGACTGCATCGGTAACTTCGTAAGCGCTCATTTCCGGCTTCATATCAAAGGTTGCGACCTTGGGAGAGTCAATAAGGATTCTGTCTTCGCCCTCAAAAGTCGTTTCCTCACCGCCGTTGAAGAAGAATGTAACGTGAGCATACTTCTGTGTTTCGGCAATACGGAGCTGAGTCATTCCCTGCTTGCTGATATACTCGCCCAGAGTCATTACAAGAGCCTCGGGAGGGAACGCAACGGAAACGTTGGGCATTTCAGCGTCATACTGAGCCATGCAGACAAACTTCACGGGGAAGAAACCGTTCTTTCTTTCAAAGCCTGTGAAAGCCTCGTCAACAAAGGAACGTGTGATCTGTCTTGCACGGTCGGGACGGAAGTTGAAGAAGATAACGCTGTCATCAGCCTTTATCATACCATTCTTATCAACGACTGTCGGGAGCATAAACTCGTCGGTCACGCCGTTATCATAGGAATTTCTGATAGCCTGAACAGGGTCGGTCTCCTGAACACCATCGCCGTAAACAAGCGCAGAATAAGCTTTTTCAACACGGTCCCAGGCATTGTCACGGTCCATAGCATAGAAACGTCCGGAAATCGTTGCAACTGAGCCGACACCTATTTTGCCGATCTCAGCAACGAGTTCTTCCATATATTCCGCAGCAGACGAAGGAGGAACGTCACGTCCGTCAAGGAATGCGTGAACATAAACCTTGTCAAGGCCGTTCTTCTTAGCCATTTCAAGAAGACCGTAAAGGTGCTCCATATGGCTGTGAACGCCGCCGGGGGAAAGAAGTCCCATCAGGTGAAGAGCGCTGCCCTTAGCCTTGCAGTTTTCCATAGCGGAAACGAGCGCAGGATTTGAGAAGAAGTCGCCGTCCTTGATAGACTTTGAAATTTTAACAAGCATCTGATAAACGATTCTGCCTGCGCCGATATTGGTGTGACCTACCTCGGAGTTGCCCATCTGACCATCGGGAAGTCCGACATCCAGACCGGAAGCGCCGATGATAGTGTTAGGGCACTCGGCAAAATACTTGTCAAGGTTAGGCTTTTTTGCGGCTGCAATAGCATTGCCGTAAGCGTCATTATTGATGCCGTAGCCGTCCATAATAATTAAAGCAAGAGGTTTTTTGCTCATTGAAATTATTCCTTTCAGATATTGAAATTTTTCGGAAGAAGCCAGAATCCCAGATAATAGCGTGTCTCGTCGTCAAAGGGGTCATAGTCCTTCCATACCTTATAAAAGAGTCCGTAATAATCCTCGCTGCCGTTTTCATATTCTATAACAGGAATGCAGAAAACAGGCGGAAGACAGCTTTTCTTTGCACGGATAAGATCCACCGCAAAGAAAATGACCGCAAGGGAAATGACTGCCGCACAAACGGCGGCAGTTATCTTACGGGACTTTGCCGAAACGGTTTTATTCCGTTTCTGTTCTTCGCGTCTTACACGTTTTAAACGTGATATTTTCATAAATAAAATCCTTTAAAAGTTTTGCTTGCAAAACTTGGAACTGAAAATCGAAGATTTTCAGTTTTCAGTCGTTTACAGCAGCCTGTACAATAGTGTTGAAGTCAGCAGCCTTGAGGGAAGCACCGCCGATAAGACCGCCGTCAACATTAGGCTTTGAAAGAAGCTCAGCAGCGTTGCCTGCGTTCATAGAGCCGCCGTACTGGATCGTAACTGCGTCAGCTGTTGCAGCGTCATAGATCTTAGCAAGTGTCGCACGGATAAATGCGCAAACCTCTTCAGCCTGGTCAGCGGTAGCAGTCTTGCCAGTGCCGATAGCCCATACAGGCTCATAAGCGATAACGCACTTCTTAACATCCTCAGCGGAAACATCGTAAAGGTCAAGCTTGATCTGACGAGCGATAACCTCTTCTG
>JBJESH010000294.1:0-9059 GCA_051882695.1 Oscillospiraceae bacterium
TTCCGGGTCTTGATTTTTTGAAATTGTCGGGTCATTAATAAGACTTAGCTTTCTGCTACCTTAGCCTGAAGTTCGGTGTTTACCTCTTCAACAAGCATGATGATTGTATCTGCGATAGCTTCTCTGTTGGAAGCCCAGTCTGTGCCGTGGAATGCTGCTCTTATACCAACGTCAGCGCCGCCGTCTGTTGTATACGAAGCGATATCGGTAGAGCATCCGGTAGCAAGGTCAACAACAGGATACTGCTTTGCAAGCTCGTTGATCTCCTTAACTCTGTCAACGAGATCCTGGCTCCACTGGCTGTCATCCATGGTCTTTCTGTCTGAAATAGCGATTGCGTCTGCGTCGTTGTTAGCAACGATAGTACACTCTGCGAAACGTGCTACACCCTCAGGGTTAGCAGCGCCCTTACAGAGAACATAACCTTCGGTAGTTGCTGCCTGATAAGGGTCAGAGCCTGCAGGAGAAGGTGTAGGAACAAAGCCGAGATTCTCCGGTTCGATCTGGTGAGTCCATGTTGCAGGATCACCCTCAGCCTCCCAGTAGCCGCCTATCCAGAAGAGCTGTCTTCCTTCGCCCATCATCTGAGGCTGGATAGCCCAGTTGAACTGTTCAAGAGGAAGAACAAGACCGCTGTTGTAGAGGTCATACTGGAAGTTCATAGCTTTTTCAAGAGTTGCATCGTTAAGGTTACATACAAGCTGACCGTCAACGGACTGAACAACAGGCACACCTGCGGAGTAGCAAAGAGCTGCTTCGTTGTACCAGTTATCAAGACCCCACTGGTCATTCTCTTCGTCAACAAATTCAGAAAGCATATTCTTGAATGTATCCCAGTTCCAGTTGCCATCCTTATAAAGCTCCCAAGGATCGTCAAGGCCGTTAGCCTCGATAGTAGCCTTGTTATAGTATACATAGTAGTTTGCTCTTATATTTGTTACAAACATGAAATGCTTGCCGCCGAAGTTATAGATCTCCATACCTGCCTTTGTATTCTGCCAGATAGCGGAATCAAGATCGATATAGTTGTCAACAGGCTGGAACATTCCGCTTACGATACCCTTAGGAAGATTTGCAGTATCGCTTACATAGAAGTCGATGCCTTCGCCGCCGAGAACGTATGTAGAAAGGTCGTTGAAACGGTTTTCCCATGTAGTCTGATACCACTTGAGGGAGCCGCCGTATTTTCTCTCGAACAGTTCAAGCTCAACCTTTTTGGATGCACCATTTGTGGAAGGGTTAATGTCGTAATGAGCAAGATACTTGACTTCCTTGTTTTCAAGTTCAACGTCCTGAAGCTGCTTCATAGCGCCGTTTTCAAGAGCATCAGCCTCGTCTTCTTCGAGCTCTGCATCGTTTATTTCAACGGTTACTGCAGTTGTTGTGGTGACCTCTGCGGTTGTAGTTTCCTCGGCAGTATTGCCGCCGCTGCTAGTGTCATCGCTGCCGCATGCGGTAAGGCCTGCTGTCATTGTCAGCGCAAGGACACCTGCAAAGATTTTCTTTGAATTTCTCATCTTCCTTATTCCTCCTAAAAAATACTTTAAATAAATTAAAGGTTTACACAAAAATTATAACAAAAAATTCAAATATACGTCAAGGGATATTTTATAGATAATTTCCCACTGTTGTTGTATATCTTAGACAAAAAAACTTAACGAAAACCTTTAAGTTACACAAGCTTTTTATGACATTTTTATGAAATGCACTACCTTTGAAGAGAAATCACCGTGTGTGCTGACAAAAATTCCCGCATTCATGAGGGCTGAACCGCTGTGGCACTCGCCTGTTTCGGAGTTTTTATATACGGCATTCGGGTCAAGACCTTTAAGCTTGATACGTCTGTTACGATAGTTAGGTCTGCCAAGCACCTGCACAAAGGTAAACACTGCCTCGGATTTGTCCTTTGCAACGAATATCCAAGCGTCCCACATATTATCCTCAAAAACGTTGCCTATGCGGTATTGGTCGCCTGTTCTGATGATCGGGTTATACTTGTTGAACTCGGCTATCTGTCCCGGAATAGCGTCTCTGTCCTCCTGCGGTATCCTTGTTACGTCAAGCTCGTAGCCGAATGTACCTACCATAGCCACGTTGCCTCTTGTAGAGAATGGCGTTGTTCTTCCGACGGTATGGTTGGGGCAGTCGGAAACGTGAGCGCCCATTGCGGAAACGGGGTAGCAGATGGATGTACCGTGCTGTATCTTCAGGCGTTCGATAGCGTCGGTATCGTCGGAGCACCATATCTGCGGCGAGTAGTAAAGCATACCCGGGTCAAATCTTGCACCGCCGCCTGAACAGTTTTCAAGCAGAATATGCGGATAATCGGTAGTAAGTCTGTTCATAAGGTCGTATACGCCCAGAACATATCTGTGCCAAAGCTCGCGCTGTCTGTTCTTCGGAAGTGAGGTCGAACCTACTTCGGTAAGCTGGCGGTTCATATCCCACTTGATGTACTCGATATTAGCGCTGTCGAGGATATTCTTCATCATGCCGTAAACGTAATCACGAACCTCTTTGTTGGAGTAGTCGAGAACATACTGCTCACGGGACATGGTAAGTTCTCTTCCTTTGACCTGGATCGCCCAGTCGGGGTGAGCCTTGTACAGTTCGCTGTCTGGGGATATCATCTCCGGCTCGAACCAAATGCCGAACTTCATGCCAAGCTTGTTGACTTCGTCCACAAGGTATTTCAGACCGCCCTTTATCTTCTTTTCGTATACGAACCAGTCGCCAAGGGAGCTGTTGTCGGAATCTCTGTGGCCGAACCAGCCGTCGTCCATAACAAGCATTTCAATTCCAAGCTTTGAAGCTTCCTTTGCAATGCCGATAAGCTTATCGGTATCAAAATTGAAGTATGTAGCCTCCCAGTTGTTGATAAGTATAGGACGGCGCTTGTCCTTGTATTCGCCGCGGATAAGGTGTTCACGGTAAAGGTCGTGGAAGGTGCGTGACATTGCTCCGATACCCTCGCTTGAATATACCATTACAACTTCGGGGGCGGTAAATTCTTCGTCCGGCTCGAGAAGCCAGTTGAAATCAAAGTGGTTGATACCCATTACTGCACGGGTGTATTTATGCTGAGTTACCTCAGCCTGTGCGAAAAAGTTTCCGCTGTAAACAAAATTAAATCCGTAAGCTTCGCCGCTGTCCTCATCGGCGTTATGTGAAACCAAAGCCATAAACGGGTTGTTCTGATGTGAGGATTCGCCCTTTACCGAGTCAATGCCCTGCTTGCCGTGGTGAAGCCTGCACCGCTCCATAACGCGCTCTCTTGCCCAGCTTCCGTTGAGGGTAATAAAATCATAATTGTCGTTGTCAAAATCAACACAGGCGGAAAGAACTCTCTTTACGTTGAGAGGGGCCTTGCCGTTATTTTTCAGACGGACGCTTCTTGTGATTACGTCAAGGTCATTGAAAGCAGTATAAACCAGCACAGCTTCAAGTCCTGTATGCTTGTCGATGCAGGTTATCTCAAGAGTTTCTGCTTCATTTTCTGCTGCAAATGTAGCGGGCAGACCCTCAAGCTTGGGCTTTCCGCCGTAAACCTTGTGGGAAACATAGCGCAGGTCGGTAGTGGTCATGCCGTCGTCATCCATGACCATAAGGCACGGCTCACGGTAGTCGCCGGTACCATGGCAGGGATACTCAAAAGCGTGGGCATCCATGAATGTGCCCTTGTCCCTTGCATTTGTTTTGAGAGTCCAGGGGTTTTCCTCCAGACGGAGCAGGTACGTCAGGTCGCTGTCCTCGATTTTCTTTCCGAAATAACCGTGGATAAGATATCCATCATCGGTTGCGCCGAAAATATAGCTTGTGTTCTTAGCATCCAGCTTGAACATTGTTATGTCCTCGGCATAGCTGATATTGCTGTTTAGCTGCCATGCCCATCTTTCGTAATCCTTGTGAAATTCCTGTACCTTTATAGCCATAATAACCTCCTTGGTTTTATTTATTTGGTGTATTTACCTCTGCTTTTTTCGGAGAAGTTCTTGCAAGAATTTTTCTGAGTGTGCTCAGTACCGATTCAAAATTGAACACGGTAACGGCTATAAACAGAACAGCAAGCTGCAAATATGTGAGCTTAGGCTCTTTTATAGCTGTAAACGCCATATAGCCTATAACAATGACGTTTACTATCATTCTGAAATGATTTACCTTGAACGGAATAAAATTTCTGACGTCAAAAATACGGATAGCAAAGCATGCCGCATAAGACGCTGCAGTAGCGATAGCTGCGCCGTACGGACCGTATTCCGGTATGAGCAGGAAATTCAGAATAATATTCACGACTGCTGCGATAAGACTTGTAAGAAGCGAGTTCATTGACTTTTTCTTTACGTTGTACACGCTTGAAGTAAACTGGCAAAGACACTGGAAAACCATTGCAACTACCAGGATCGGCGTGTAGTGGTACGCAAAGGTAAAGTTCTTCTCGGGGTCGTTATCCACCAGAAGGAAGGTCAGCGGTTTAACAAGCATAATGACTCCTGCAGCCGCTATCATAAGCAGAGAGCTGTATGCCCCGTAAATTTTTGTGTAGAATTTAGAAAGTCCGCTGTCGTTCCTGTTTTCAATTGCTGACATCTGCCATGCCTGATAAAACAGCGTTGTAAACATCATCAGCAGAGACGGTATTTTATATGCTGCACTGTAAATTCCGTTGTCGGCTTCGCCGCAGAGGGAGATAACAAACCATCTGTCCGAAGCGGAGGTTATCCACCACAGCACATAGGTCGGGATAAGCGGTGCGGAATATTTCAGCATTTCCTTGAAAAGCTTTTTGCTGAAATAGGTGATATCCAGATATTTGTGCAGACCTGCGATAACGGTAAGCAGGATAAAAGATACTGCATCGGAAATAATTATGGACAGAACGTAACCGGTCACGCCCATGTCAAGCACTACAAGGAAAATCACGTTGCAGATAACTATAACAAGGGTTGAGAATATGCCGTCCGCCGCAAACAGCTTTACATAGCCTTTTGCCCGGACAAAGTTTGACGCTATCTGTCTGAAGCAGGAAAAATAGCAGTAAACATACAGCAGAAAGCCGTAGTCTTTATACATATCAATAAGGTTAAGGACAGGCGAAAACAGTGCAAACGCTGCCAGACCTATTATCGTTGCGATTACGGCAACGGTGTAAACCTGCCGTTTGTCGTAACCCTTTTCCATTCCGAAGCGGATAACAGCGTCAGCCATGCTGAAGGTCAGTATCGGGTAAAGTACGTTTACTGTCTGATAAAGCAGATCGGCAGTACCGTAACCCTCCTCGGTCATACACCCTGTATACAGACGCATAAGTATGAAGCTCAGGAACTTTGCTCCGAAGCTTCCTATCGCAAATATCAGCGTATTATTCGCCAGTTTTTGGTATTTATTCATAAAGTGTTATACTCCAAAGCAATATTTTATACGTCTTATACGTCGATATATTTTTTATTTTCCCTGTTAAGCACTTCAAGAGCAACACGCACAAGTGCAACTCCTCCAAGAGAAACTGCCGCTATCCACACGGCACGCCAGAATTTTTTCAAAGCAAACCCTCCCGTTAGCATATATTTATTTAATTATATCATAATTCCCCTTGAAATGGAATAGGATTTAGCAAATTATTTTTCAAATATTCTTTTTGCTTTGCTGTTTGATTAACGTGACTATAAAAATAACTCTGAAAGAATTTGTTTCCTTCAGAGTTATTTCTTTATAATTCCGTAACCTTAAACCGAGGTGTTCTTTATACTGCGGTGTTCAGCATTTCGCCTTTGCCCTCTGTGGGGTCAAACATACCGACGCTGAATTTGCTGTCGCTGCCGCCGCTTCTTGTGGTTGTTCTTGTTGTTCCGCCGGAAACGTAGATCCTTCCGCATTCGGGACAAATTCCTGTATGGATAGTCACGCTCTGGGAAACGATCTCATTGCCCTCACGTTCCGCTTTTGAGCGATTTCTGCTGACATGTTCCTGCTCGTGGCTTCTTACTCTTGCGCCTGCTGACTTGGGGTCAACCTTTGTAGGCGTCTGGAAGGAGACTCCCGAATCGTCGGAGCCGTCCTGATAGCGCCTGTTCTTGCAGGTCTGACACTCAAAGGAATCAAAGCGGCGCTTTTTATCGGCTTCATCGGAAATTTTGCCGTCGGTCTTATTATTTTTGTTTTCGCCGTTTTTTCCGGCGTGAACGGCATTTTCCGCTTCGGAGGCTTTATCTGCACCGTTTTTGCGGTAAACGCCGATACCATATGAAGCTCCCGAAAATCCTGACATATTGTTCATCATGCCGGAAATTCCAACGCCGATAGGCTCGATCAACATAAAAAGTCCCCCTTTCAGAAAAAGCTTTTATAATTATATTATATACTATTTTTATAAAAAATCAAGTACCTGTTAAATAATAAACGGATAAACAAAGCTGAGAAAAGCATATGATGCAAATACGACCCACCACAAAGCTGCCGTAACGAACACAGGCCATGTCCGTGCTTTTCCGGCAGGAGTCGGTCTGCTCATGTTCTTGCCCTTGACAAGGGAGACTATGCCGACCGCAATAGCCGCGATCATAAAGCCGTATCTGAAAACCGTATTAAAAATCAGTACTGCTATACCCGCCGTAGACAACCCGGAAAGGCTTGCCGTATCGGCGCCTCCTTTAAGAACGGAATCGTAAAGCTCGGGCGATGTATACTGTATGAGACAGTTGGTGACTGTTGAGGTTGTATTCATTACAATATGAGTTAAAATTGCAGGGAGAAGGGAGCCGTATTTTATCGTTACTACCGCAAGGGGAATACCGACCAGAAAGCCAAGCAGGAACTGCTGATAATTCTGGTGCATAAGCCCGAATATTACCGCTGAAAGAAAAATTGCAAAGCGTTCGTTGTATTTCCGCATGGACTGCAAAAGCACGCCTCTGTAAAGAAGCTCTTCAAGGACAGGTCCGAGCAGGCAGGCATAAAAGTACATAAAAAGATTTGCAGGCAGAGATGTTGTTGCCGAAAGGTCAATGGTTTTTCCCTCAAGACCGAACTGCTTCAATATAAGTGTGATTATATTTGAAAGAAGTGCCGCTGCTGTTTGAAGACCGATACAAAGGGTAATAAGCTTTGCAACTGTTCCTCCGCCGTAGCCGTTTCGCGTTATCATAGGGGTGAATTTAAGCTTGAAAAGCTTTATACCGATAAAAATTGAAACTGTTTCGCTTAATATAGGCACAAGACAGGAGTAAAGCGTACGCATAAATTCATCTTTATAAATATTGACTCCTGCTGCTTTGAAAATCAAGCTGAATGCAAATTGAAGAACGATATTGAACAAAAGTGTATTTATTATAAGCACTAATGCGGCTTTGTTATATCTGCTGCGTATTTCCCTGCGCTCTGCTTTGTCGGGTATTACTGTTATCTGAGGTGCGAAGCCGGTATTGATCGGTTCCATAGCGTTGACCATTCCTTTTAAACGTTTTATTGATACAATTATAGTATATCGGTCACTCTTTGTCAAGGATATCGGGACAGGTGCATTTGTTACATTTTGCATTTCTGCCGGTAACTAAACTGTAACGGAAATGTAATTGAATTTTTTGCGGTCAGGTGGTATAATTTATATAGATTTAAAATGTTCATAAGAAAAGGAGGCGTAAACGGAATGAACAGGCTCAGGAAAATATTGCTTGCATCAGTTGTTTGTACGGCTGCCTTATTGCCGTCAGGATGCGGATATAATACCCAGACGCCTTATGAATCCTTAACGCCTGCCGAGACTGTGCAGACCGAAGCTTCGGAAAATCTTGTGAGAAACAATCCTGCGGCGCTGGCTCTGGCGAGCAGTCCAGAGGGTACGGGTTATGACGAACCGTTTACGTCGTACACCTATGATTTTTCTGCGTATGAAAACAATTACATGATAACAGTTACTCCAGATGAAACAAATACGGGTCTTGTTCTGACAGTTGAGGACAACCGCTTTGATTCGGAAGATTTTGTTGTTATGCCTCCGGAAAATTATATGGTGTGTCTGCCTTATTCTCAGGAATATGCAAGTCAGGTGTGTACAATAATAAAAAGTGCTGATGAAAATCAGACCGTACCCGACCTGCTGAAAATAGACTTCTACCTTAGCAGTTTTGACGATGAAACTCTGCCTTATACGGTAAGCAGGCTTTATTCAATTCTGGACGGACGTCTGGTGGAGGTCGAGGTTTATAACACTGTTGCAGATGAAATAATAGCTGACGCAGACGATGATGAAAGCATTCTTGAGCCGATGGATTATATCCCCGACAGCTTTCTTTATCAGACCGAAACGCTGAAATTTATGCCTGAGCCTGCCGTTACAGTCAATGAGGACGGCAGCCTTGATGCCGATGTAATTACCTATACTCTTAACCCCGATGACATGACCATGCGCCGTGCCCGTGAGAAATGCGATCTTGACAATCCGCTTTACTATGGCTATGCGGCTCACGCCATTGCAGGAAATGTTTATCAGTATTTTATTGCAACGAGTCTGAATGTATCCGATTATGAAAATTATGTTGAGGTTCCTGTTGCAGGTGCAGATTACAGCAATTATTTCTTTAAGGTCGATGACCCGAGGTTTTCAACTGTTGATGAGCTTAAAGCTTATGCAGGAAGATTTTTCAGTGATAAGATAGTAAATGAAATGTTCCTTACTGCGCCTCAGCAATACCGCGATATTGACGGCGAGCTTTACACTATTCTCGGCGACGGCGGAGTTAACGAAGAGCTCGGAAAGCTCACTATTACCGATTGGGAACTTAGCGGAAATGTTATCACCTATCACACAAGGCAGGAGCATTATGACATTAACCATAAATTTGACGGATATATTGACGGCGGAGATTTTGTTATAGAGATTTCCAACGACGGCGAAAGCTTTATCGTTACGAAGTACCGTTATCCTTCCCTTTAAGCTGTTCACATACTTCTTACAGGCTTTCGGGCAGTTCTGTCCGGAAGCCTTTTCGGCAGCAGATGCTTTAAATGTTTTTGCAAGTATTGACAACTGTAATGTTATGTATTATAATATTTTTGTAATATAT
>JBJESH010000295.1:0-2236 GCA_051882695.1 Oscillospiraceae bacterium
CTGACTTTCACAGGCTTTGCGTGTAGTTTCATAGTCGTACTCCGCCTTTGCCGTTCGGTACATACTTATAAGAGCAAAAATACCGATAATCGGCACAGGCAAAAGAAAGAAGCATACGACTCTCTTTACAATGCCCAGTCTCCTGCAAAGTATAACGATACGGATTATTCCGTTGAAGCCGTAGCCGAGAATGATAAGTCCCGCAATGACCGCGTCGGTTATCCATACAGGCTTGCTGATCCCCCAGAAGCTGTTTTTTATCGCAAATATGTAATAAACCGTCTGAAAAGCAAGGGAAACCGCAGTATATTTCAGCAGTATCTTTCCGCCGTACATTGCCCGTATCCTTATGTTTACGGTTGCCTTGTCGAATTTTACTCTGTATGGCTTTACCGCAAGCCTTATCATAAAATACAGCGCAAAAAGACATACGGGAATTAACAAAGCTATTGCTCTGCCTACACCAAACCAATTTTCCGTGCCGTGCTTTCCGACCCATAATTCCGTGCAGGCACCCACTATCATGACCCCGTGAGGAAGGACTGTCATGCCGATGATCCTGCCGAAAGCGTTTTCAAGCGGCAGCTTGTCAAAAAAGTCCGCAACCACTGCCGCGCCGAATATTATCCATAATAAAAATGCCGCCAGAAACAAAACCGTCACCCCCGTTAAAAGGTTAAAAGAAAATCAGATAAACTGAGTACCTACACCCTCGTTCGTGAGAAGCTCGATAAGTATCGAGTGGGGAACTCTGCCGTCGATAATGCAGGTCTTCTTTACACCGCGCCTTACCGCCTCAACACAGCAGTCTATCTTCGGTATCATGCCGCCGCTGATGATGCCCTGCCTTTTCATAAATGGCACTTCGCTGACCTGTACCGTCGGGATAAGCGTGCTGCTGTCGTCCTTGTCTTTAAGCAGACCCACAATGTCCGTCATAAGGATAAGATTTTCCGCACCAAGCTCCGCAGCAATTCTCGCAGCAGCAGTATCGGCGTTTATATTGTAGGTCTGACCCTCTTCGTCGCAGGCAACAGTAGAAATTACGGGAACATAACCGTTGTCAAGAGCGTCGTGAATGACCGTAGTATTCACATTTACGATCTCGCCAACAAAACCGAGGTCCACTTCGCCCTCCAGCTTGTGAGCAGTTATCATCTGACCGTCAATTCCGCACAGACCGAGAGCCTTTCCGCCGTGCTGAATAAGGTGAGAAACCAGCTCCTTGTTTACCTTTCCTGCAAGGACCATCTTAACAATATCCACAGTAGCCTCATCGGTGTAGCGCAGTCCGTTTATAAACTTGCTTTCAATACCGACTCTTTTCAGCATATCGTTTATTTCGGGGCCTCCGCCGTGAACAAGCACGACCTTTACGCCTACCAGCGACAGCAGAACGATATCGCTCATAACAGCGTCTTTAAGCGCCTCGTTTGTCATAGCGTTGCCGCCGTACTTCACAACAACTATCTTGCCGTTATATCTCTGAATATAGGGAAGTGCGTCGATAAGAATTTTTGAACGCACATCATTTTCAATTTTTACCTCGTTTGAAATATTTGCTGTATCCATTTTCTTTTACTCCTTGTTTATTTCTTTTCGGGAACATTGCCGCCCGGAATATCAGTCCTTGACAGGCTCCCATAATTTTTTCACACATTCATCTATTTTACAGCACAGCCTTTCACCGCCGCTGCCCACGGGAATTTTAATTTTAGTAAAGCTTGTAGTGTGCAGAATGACCGTGTCCCATTCCCCATCAAAAACATTTTCGGTTTTGGTTACAGAAGAAAGCATAACACGTTCAATGACCTTACCCTTGAAAAGCTTGACTGCACGCCTGTTTGTCACAGCATAATATACAGGCTTTTTCCCGAAAATAAGATCCCTGATACCTTTGATCGCCGCCACAATAAACAGAACGGCAAACATCAGCGAGATGATCGCCTCGCTGATATCGTTATCCCGAATCAAAAAAGAAGCGGAAATATACAAGAAAACCGCCGTGCCGACAATACCAAAAAGCAGCTCCGCAAAGCATAGAACAGTTTTCCCTATGCGGCGCTGCACATATCCTCCGCAGGAAATGACAGTTTCTGTTTCGGGCAGAGCCGCACCGAATATTTCTCTAGCCTCATTGGGACTTATTTTAAGCTGTTCCCTCATTTTCCGATCCTCCAAGCGTTATATAAATAACCTTTACCCCCATATAGGAGCGGCTGTCCGCCCATAAAAA
>JBJESH010000296.1:0-2226 GCA_051882695.1 Oscillospiraceae bacterium
CCCCCGGCAATTATACACGCTGCCATTATAATAAGCTTTTTTATCGAAATTGGAGGTATTCCTGCAACCTTGCCCGTTTGTCCGTTTATGGCAAAAAAGTATTTTTTACCTGAATAAATATAAGTCATGAACCACACGGGCAGCATTGCATAATGCCAGTTTGTGCGGAGTATCTTCAAATTCTTATTTCTTGCACTCACCGAGGTATAGCCCTTCACCGAGGATGCAAGCACCTGCTGAGCACCCTGCTCCATGCGCTGCTTTATTCTTACCAGTGCGCTTGCCTTATCAACGTCGTACTTGTCGGCATAAAAGCCGCTGAACCAGTTCATGCTGAACGGCACAAATTCGCTGTAGTCAAAAGGCTCGACAGCGTCCATAAGCCTGTCGTCAAGCTTTTTTGAGCCGTCCGCAGGCACACCTCTGTACTCCATTTTTGCGGCACGCTGCACATCGTAGATCTTAGTATGAGTTATCATGTAATCTCCGGAACGGTAGCTGTGAACGTTCCTTGCTTCATAATCTGCGGAAACATCCACTTCACAGTCCGCAAGCCAGAACGGAACGTAAAGTCCCACCATTTTTTCAAGCTGTGCCTGAGATTTAAAGCTTTTAGGGAGAAACCATTTCTTTGCACACCAGTTTTTGAATGTAGTTTCCGCAAGACCTTTATTTATTTTAAACGGAATAATAAGCTCCGGCTGAAGCGCTCCCGAAACACGGCCTTTAAGAGTGACCGCCCCGTGGCAGTAGTGGCAGAAGGTCGCAGCAGTGTTTTCGTCCGCAACTATCTCAGCACCGCAGCTTTCACATATGTAAAGATTTGTATGCTCGCCGAAATCATTTTCCGGCTCAGCATAAGCTTCTTTTTCAAGCTCGACGCCGCTGTTTGCCGAATTTATCTCCTCTTCGGTAAAAGCTGAATCGCAGAAGTCACAGACAAACATCTGTCTGTCCGCCTTAAAAGTAATAGAAGCGCCGCAGTTCGGGCATTTAAGCTGTAAGGTTTCCATGCCGACCTCCTTTTAATGCAACTTAGTACAGCAGTTATTTTTTCTTTTTCTTGCCGATAATACCTGCAATTACTGCGCCGATGACCAGCACAGCAGCAACAATTACTACAATAAGATAAACATTTACCGAAACATTTCCCGTAACGGGATTAAGCGCTGCCGTATAAGCAAAAGGCATAATAAATTCTCCTTTCTGTTTTTGGTATGATCAGTCCATGCGGTAAACAATTTTTCCGCCGATAACGGTCATTTTTACATTTGTCATTATATCAAGAGGGTCGCCGTCGGTAACGGCAAAGTCTGCGGAAAGTCCCGCAGCAATATCCCCCGTTATTCCCTCAAGACCTGCAATTTCTGCGGCGTTTACGGTAATAGCTCTTATCGCTTCTTCTTTGGGCAGTCCCGATTTTACACAGTAAGCCGCACTTGCACACAAATATTGCACAGGTACTTCGGGATGGTCGGTGCATATTGCAGTCTTCACGCCGTTTTTATACAGTATGCCTGCGTTTTCGGTGGTAAGCCGTGAAAGCTCCGGCTTGCCCCTGTCGCATATAACGGGTCCAACGACCGCCGCCGCCTTTTTCTCTCCGAGAATATCCGCAACTACATGACCCTCGGTGCAGTGAATAAGTACATAATCAAGGTCAAATTCCTTTGCAATTCGTACCGCCGTCATAATGTCATCGGCACGGTGACAGTGAAAATGCGCCTTTATCTCACGGTTGAGAAGCGGAATCAGCGCTTCTGATTTCATGTCAAATTCGGGAAGAGCCTCGCCGTTTTCCTCCGCCTCGGATCTGTCCTGCATATAGCGCTTTGCCTTGAACAGAGCCTCTCGTATAAGCGCCGCGGAAGCCATTCTCGTAACCGGGGCGGCATCACGCTCCGCAAAGGTAGATTTCGGGTTTTCTCCGAGAGCAAATTTTATACCCACACGCCTTATAAGCATTTCGTCGGCACAGCGTCCATAAGTCCGTACAGCGATAAGGTCGCCGCCTATGGGATTGGTAGAACCTACCCCGGTCACACAGCAGGTCACACCTGCCCGTACAGCGTCGGAGAAATAACCGTCGGTAAAGCAAAGCCCGTCAATAGTCCGAAGATGCGGAGTGATCGGGTCGCTGTCCTCGTTTACGTCCTCACCCTCGACTCCCTGACCGTCGCCGATAAGTCCCATGTGAGTATGGGCGTCAATAAAGCCGGGGTAGAT
>JBJESH010000297.1:0-8940 GCA_051882695.1 Oscillospiraceae bacterium
GTACACACATCTGTATCTGCTGCTCTCACACAGTGCTCTATCGCTGGCGGTACAGTTGCTGCTGGTGATGCTACTTTTGTTGACATCACTGTTAACGAGGGTGCTCTCGTAAAGACTTGGGGCACATATACAGCTGACCTCGAAACATACCTCGGTTCTAACTACACAGGTTATGGTTCTGCTCACGTTAATGCTAACACATATGCTGTTGATTACGCTCTTTGGGGTGCTAAGCAGGCAGAATGTGTAGCTGGTACACAGCTCACAGCTACTCAGCAGGAAAATGCAGCTAAGAATGATGGTCTCATCAGAGGTTGCTATCCTCTTCTTGCTAATTCATAATTTGATTTCTTATGATCAATAAAAAACGGTGGGTTATGCCCACCGTTTTTTTTAGGTGAAAATATGGATAAAAAAACTATAATTACAGTTATTGTGCTTTTTGTGGTTCTTGCGGCGGTGCTGCTTCTTCTTATTCCCGTTCAGGAAAAGAATGAACGATATGCAAAGTGGGGTACTCTTGCCGAAGAGGCTGAGACAAATCCAATGGCTGAGTTCATAATCGAAAATGAGGAGCTTTATACCGATAGTATCCTCAGTATTTATTACATTCAGCCTGAAAAACTGGAATTTGTGTATAACTATGCTTTTCACAAGGACGACTATGACACCATGACCTTTACTGATGAGGAACTAAACGCTGAAACTATTCCGGCTTTGTATATGAGCGACCCTAGATGGGGTTATGAATATATTTACGATGAAACTATTTCAGAGATGGGCTGTTCAGCGGTTGCGCTGACAATGGCTAATCTTTATCTGAATCATAATGGTGATGCTGATCCGGTTAAATTTATTGAACTTGCAAAGACAATGGGTGCTATTTCAATGTTTGAAATGGTGGACGCGACCTACATCAGCGATATAGCAGCAGCTTTTGGTATGAAAGCCGAGGGTGTTTTATGTTATGAGGACAATCATACAACGGGTGTTGACCATAACGATTTGATTGAAATTCTTGATGCTGAGGATACAGTTCTTATGGCGAATATGATGTCTGAGCCGTTCGGAAAACATATGATTATTATTCGAGGCTACTGCAATGAGGGCTATTATATTAATGACCCTGCCGGCTCTGAACGTACAGAACAAATTTGGGACTTTGATCTGATAGAAAATGGCATAGCATATTATTGGAAGATTACAAAAAAGTAATTTTGATAAAAATTTACCATTTCTATTGACACCGCCTATATAATGTATTATAATAATTAAAGAAGAAAAAATACAAAAATTAGATTTGGGGTGTTGATAATATGAAACGGGTAAAGGGTTTTACACTTATTGAGCTGATAGTTGTTATTGCTATAATCGGAATCCTTGCGTGTATTCTTGTTCCGAGTATGTTGGGATTTATTAATAATTCCAAGGCAACGAAAATGAACGCTAATGCCAAAAGCATTTACAGCGGTGCGCAGCTTGCAATTAGCGATTATAATAATGCAGGTGGAACAATTATTCCGGATTGCATTTATACCGGTTCGGATGATGCTATAGGTCACCCAGATGGTGGCGGTGAAGATTGTGATTTGACAAACTATCTCGGCGAGAAATTCGGTGGATATTTTGCTTTTGTTACAGATTCACAGGGATATGGATGTGTTTATGCAGTATGGAGCGAACGACCTATAACTCCGGGAATGGTTGCCCAAATGACAGAGCAGGATGTTAAAGATTCACTTCAAACATCGCTTCCGTGCGGATGTCATCCTTTGAAAGTTGACGAAAATTAAATTAAAAGCCGTACTTATGTACGGCTTTTGTTGTTTTATTTAATGGATGCGCCTATTTCCTTCTCTAAATCGAATTCGGATATTTCCATATAACAGGTATTGACGCTGTATGTGGCACCACTGCGGTTTGTATATAATATATTTTCGCGGTCATTATAATATTCACTATCAATTGCAACAAATAAATGGTAAATATTATCATAATCTTTTAAAACATTATAGGCATGCAGATAATCTGTAGAATCTGTTTCAATTTTTTTGTGTGAAACATAACTGTTAAGTTCATTGCAACTTAGGGAGTAAAATTTGTATTCAGGAAGATATGCTGCAAGCTGTGCAACTATTTCCCCATCAGTTACAAATACTGTGTTTTCCGGGAAGTTTGATTTTATGTATTCTGCAGTATCTTTTGATGGGCAAAATGGTTTTGTATAATCGTTAATAAGGTACATTGCTCCAATTGGAATTGACGAAATAAGAATTAATGTAATAATTACATTATAGCTGTGCAAATAATTTCTGTCAATTTTGCATACAAAGGCAATTATATTTTTTATAATCTTTGTATCCGCATTCAATTTAAGTTTATTCTTTTTGGTTGACATATTATTTTCAGGTTCGTATTCTGCAATCCACAGGATAATAAAAAATGCAAGAACAAAAACATGTGCACGGTTAGGAATAGTAAACCAACATATTTCTGTGGTAATTATATAAAATGCACAAAAGAATATCAGCATTAGAAATGGTTTGATTTTATGTCGCATTAATAATACCAATACTATAAAAAGTACACTAATAACACCGGAAATTAAATAGATAGGTAAGTATTTGCAATAACTTCCGATCAATGATAATGAAATGTTTAATGGACTGTCAATAATTGAGTTTAATACAAGCTTCAATGTCAGTTCATTTTTAGATGTTGAGGAATTTAAATTAAGTGAATTAAGCAGGGGGAGAACCATTGTAAGCACTCCGATTCCAGAAATAGCAAGTCCTATAAGGTTAAGCGTGTTTTTCTTTACGGAGTTGGATTTCCAATCTTTAAACAGATCAATTATCATGAAAATGCCAATAATCCCAATAAATCCGCTTACGCATATGTGTGTGTTTGCAAGTAATGCAATGAGCATTCCGAACAGAATCGGGTGCTCTTTTCTTTTGGGGTACAGCCATGCTATAATTACCATTATGAGATTAATTAAGCAATATACTCTTGAAATTACCGAGTTGAAAAACAGAAATCCGCCGGAAAATAAAACTGCTGCTTTAGTAATTGTTGAAAACGGTGATTTGAACATTATGATCGCTGCGGCAGCTACAGTAAAAAACCAGCTTATCAATGGTATTATATCACAGCTGAATCCAAGGTGAGAAAACACATATAGGATCAAATACCAAAGAGGTGGGTGTCCCTCATATTTGAGTTGATCAAAAATTCCGCTTATGTTATTGTCGCGTGCTATAGTCCATGCTTGTGCTTCATCAAACCATAATTCATGGTTTATGGCCCCTATTAATGTTAGTATAGCAAAAGCTAACAAAATGCAAATGTTGACAACTTTGTTGTTTAAAATCGAAGTCTTAGCGTTTATCATTTTTTCCCCCATAAGAAATGAAACTTATTTTTCTTTAGAAGCTGTTTCATGATATTCTTTTTCTGTATTGACATTCCATATGTCTGTTTTGTCAGTGCTTCCGCTTATTATTGCTTTAGCGGCATTCATTGCTGTAAGCATGGAGTGATCCATGTTATTGTAACGATGCTGACCGTTTCTTCCGATACAAAACAGATTAGAAAATGAATCCAAATAGTCTTTGACTTTGTCAAATTCTTTATAAGTACCAAAGTATGCGGGATAAGCTTTCTTTACTTTAGTTGTAAAGCTATCAACGATATGTTCTTTTTTGATAATACCGATTTTCTCAAGCTCGCCTGCGGCAAAATTTATAAATTCATCAGACGGCATTTTCCAAAGGTCGTCATTTTCAGAGCAGACATATTCAAGACCGATCCAGATATGCTTATTCATATCGTCAACCATATAAGGAGACCAGTTGTTAAAAATTTGCAGACGGCACATTCTGACATCACGTTCCTGAACATATATCCAACAATCCGGAACATTATCATTTATTGTTTTCATCTTTGTTTTATTTTTAATTTCAAGCTTATCAAGGAGCAGTCCTACGGTAATAAAGTCACGGTAAGGGAGATTATCTGCAATATCAAAGACATCTTTAGGAATATCCGGCATAGCATGAGCCAAATCCTTAACCGGCATAGATGAAATAAGATAATCGCAGCTCAGTTTTTCACATTTTCCGAAATCAGGTGAAGAACTGTCTGTATTTTTTATTGTTACACTGGTAACAACACCGTTATCTGTTTCAATTCCGATAACCTCATGCTGCATAATGATTTCGGCTCCAAGCTCACGGTTTATATCGGCAAGCTTTTCCCAAAGCTGACCGGGACCGTATTTAGGATAATAGAACTCTTCAATGAGAGAGGTTTCGACTTTTCCGTCCTTTTTGCGGAAAGGCTTGGAAAGTGCTGAGGTAATGACCTTCCATACAGAAAGACCTTTGACGCGTTGTGCGCCCCAATCTGCGGAAATATTTGACGGATGAACGCCCCACAGCTTTTCTGTATAATCCTCAAAAAACATTTGATAAAGAGGCTTTCCGAATCGGTTTATGTAGAAGTTTTCAAGCGATGTTTCAGGCAGTTTGTGAAAAATGCTTCCAAGATATCCGAAACCTGCTTTCATTGTGTTTAAAAATCCCATGTTAATGAAAGTTTGTGGTTTAAGCGAGATGGGATAATCAAAAAAGCGGCGGCGATAGTAAATCCTTGAAACTCGTGTACGGGCAAGAAAAACATCATCTATCTTTTCAGGGTCAATATCCGGATCATCAGAATGCGTATGTGTTCTTCCAAGAATAATATCATCCTTTGACGGCGCTCCTTGAAGCGGAAGTATATTCATCCACATATCCATAACTTCTTTATTTTTGGAGAAAAAACGGTGTCCACCAATATCAATACGATTTTCATTATGGTGAGCTGTGCGGGAAATGCCGCCTATAAATTCGCTTGCTTCTATAATTATCGGGTGAAAATCTTTGCTTTCCTTTAGCAGTGTATAAGCTGCTGTAAGACCTGCAGGACCTGCGCCTATAATAATTACATTTTTCATTTACGTTCTGTCCTTTCTTCCAAAAACAAATATTTTGCGTCCGCAATAGTTCCATATCAAAACAAGTGCAGCTACAATTATTTTTGTGATAAGATAATGCCAGTTAAGCAGGTAAACACCTGCATACATCCCAAGTTCTGTAAGTCCAAGACCGATAATTCCTATAACAGCAAAAGTAATAAATGCTTTTACACTTTTTCCGGAATTGCTGTTGTCTGACTTCCTGAAAACAAATATTACAGATAATATGTAATTTACTACCAGACCGACTAAAAAGCCCATAGCAGTTGAAATAAAAAGTTCCGGTTTTGTTTCACCTTTCAATAAAAATTCCTGAAATACAAAAAGAGTTCCTGAATCTGCAAGGAACGCAATTCCTCCGACAATTGCATATCTGAAAAATTCCCAGAAAAGCGAGATATACTTGTCAACTATCTGTTTATTCATGTTATTTGCCCCTTATAATTTATTTCTTAAGCATAACCGATACAATTTCCGGCGGATTATGAATTCGCAGACGTCCCAACCCACGGTTTGCGATCAGAAACGAATCGCCTATGCGGTAGACGCCCTCTTTATATTTCGGCATGAAACGTCTTTCCGGAGAAAGTATTCCTTTTACAAACGGCAGACGTATCGAGCCGCCGTGAACATGGCCTCCGAAAGAAAGGTCAGCGCCCCATTCAGCATGAACATCAAAATCAAGCGGATTGTGCGCAAGCAGAATAGTGTATTCATCCGGCTGCTTTACTCCGAGATAATCTATCATATCAGTCAGCATGAAGGCTTTCCAACCCCGTTTGTACTCGCGTACTCCGCGGTAATATTCTGCGGAATAGCAGAGTCCGCAAAGGTGGATATGTTCTTCTCCGATAAAAATATCAGTCTCGCTGTTGTCAAGGCAAACAGCACCGTATGAAGCAAGCGTTTCCGTGACATACTCAAAGGCGTCCTCGTCAAGGTCTGAAAGCTCATGGTTACCGTTGACATAATAAACAGGACAAAGCTTTGCCAGTTTGCGGACAAGTTCAAGAAATTTATCGGTGTTAGGCGCATTGTGGCTTAGCATATCGCCTGTCATAACTATGATGTCCGGCTTTTCTGCGGCTATAAGCTTCAGCAGAGGAGCATTATCCTTACCGAAAACCTTGTTGTGCAGGTCAGAGAGATGTATAATTTTAAACCCGTCAAAGCTTTCAGGCAGCAGCGCCGAGGTCACATCATAATGTGAAACCTCCGGACAGGACATTTCACGGCAAATCTGCGGAAGTGTTCCGCCGATAAAAAATGAAGTTGTCAGCATTGAAGCACGGCGGTTCATGGCAAGATTCCTTTCAATAGGCTTACTATATAAACATTATACACCATTCCTGCTCAAATATCAATAGCAAAATAAAAATGCGGCAGGGAAATATAATTTCCTGCCGCAAAAATACTTTAAGCTCAGTTGTTATATACTGCGATTTCCTGGTCGACAATGTTCATATATTCTTCTCTTGCCTGTACCCAGCTTTCAAACTGCTCGTTTACAACACCCTCGTAAAGCTTGCTCATTACATCGGAGTTCATATAGTCGGAAAGTCCGTAGCCGTAATCATAAGCAAGTGTAAATTTGTCATCATCGTAGAAGCTCATAACGATGTCGTACATTTCAGATGTCCAAGCGTCGTTGTTTGTAAGGAACTTCTGCTTTGTAACATCCTTGTACTGCTCATCATAGTTTACAAGTCTGTTTACATTGAACCAAGCCTTAACACAGTCAGCGTTTTCGGAGCCCTTGACCCACATATGGGAGAAAATTCTCTTGTTCATGTAGTATGTTTCATCGTCAGGGTTTCTTGGGAATGGAACGATCTGGATCACATCATCCGGCATAGAAGCCTGTGCAGACTGATAAGCCCATGTACCCATTGAATAGAAGAGGCAGTCTCCGGAAGTAAATGCCTGATCGCCGTTTACCCAGCCTCTCTTAACGAGCTGGTTAGCCCAGATATCTTCGATAACGAGCTGAGCCTTTTCAACAGCAGGGCTGTAGAGGTTATTTGTGAACTTTTCACCGTCGTATGTAACCATTGTATCGCCGGAAGTATAAACGAAAGCGTTAGCCCACCAACCGGATATACCATACTTTGTGGTGTCGCCTTCCTGGAATGTATTCATCATATCAACGAATACGTCCCAGTCCCACTTGCCCTGTTCATAGAGCTCATATGGGTCTTCCATACCAAGGCTCTCAACAACAGACTTGTTGTACATAAGGATCTGGAAATCGTTAAATCCATATCCGAAAGGTGCAACGTAGTGTTCACCATTCCATGTGAACATATCTGCCTGATCCTTAACATCTGCCCACATTGGGTCTTCCCAGTCGATAAGTGAGTCGATAGGCTGATACTGACCCTTATTGATATCATAGGGGAAGGAACGCCAGTCATAAACGAAAATATCGGGAGGAGTACCGCCGACAATGGAAGTTGCCAGGTCATCAAACTGAGTAGCGTTTGTTGTAGCAATATATTCAATTGAAGCGCCGTATGTATCTTCAAAGAGAGCAAGCTCGGTTGAACGCTCGGGAGCATCGTTTGTAGGATTAAGGTCATAGAAGCCCATCCATTTCAGAGTCTTTCCCTTGATGTCTATATCTGAATCGAGAGAACCCTCATCTACGGTAACCTCAATGTTATCGCCTGTCCATTCGGTCTTGGCTGTTGTGGTTGTTGTTTCAAGAGTGCTTTGAGGAGTTCCCTCATCACTTGAGCACGCGGAAAACGAAGCCATAGAAGAGGCAGCGAGAATTCCGGCGATGATTTTACTTGTTGTTTTTTTCACAAAAAAACCTCCTTGATATTAAATACAGATAAAATGGTATAGTCTTATGCAAACGTTTACAAAAGACAGCAAAACACATAACTGACCTATATGTTGAAATAATTATAACACGTTATATTAAAAAAGTCAACGATTTACAGAAATCTTTATATATACTGTACAAATTAATGTATAGCTTTTCTACATTTGCAAAGGGCATTGAAAAAAATTTAAAAATAATGTATAATTGAATCAATAAAATTTTTGGAGGCTGTTATGACAGTTGAAATTTTTACCGACGGAGCTTGCTCGGGCAACCCGGGTCCGGGCGGTTATGGAGCAATTCTCCGTGTCGGAGAGCATACTAAGGAAATTTCAGGCGGTGAGCCTGCAACTACAAACAACCGCATGGAGCTTATGGGTGTTATCTCGGCACTTTCTGCATTGAAATATCCCTGCGATGTGGTTCTTACTACCGACAGCAAATATGTTGTTGACAGCGTTACAAAAGGATGGGCAAAAGGCTGGCGCGCAAAGGGCTGGGTCAAATCGGACAAAAAGCCTGCGCTTAATGCAGACCTGTGGGAAAAGCTGCTTGACCTGCTGGAGATACACAATGTAAAATTTATCTGGGTAAAAGGTCACGCCGGGCATCCGGAAAACGAGCGCTGCGATGCTCTGGCGGTAATGGAGAGAGACAAGTTTCTGCGTTAGGTAATTATTAGGATAAAAAATGAGAGATATCCGCCACAAGATATCTCTCATTATTTTTGTTTTCCGAGAATAATTCCGCCGGTAAAGCCGAAATGTCTGCACAAATCGGTCAGAAGCAGAGTACCCTTTCCTCCCCATGATGAGAAAGTCAGTTCGCCGTTTTCGGAAAGCCCCGTAACGGTTATGTAGTGCCATCTCATTTTTCCGCAGGACAGCTTCTTCCCCGAGGCAGGGTACATTATCTTATAAGGCAGTTTCTTTATATTTGCTCCGATGCGGATTATTACGGGAAGTCCGCTTTCAAGTGACGCCGATATGATTTCCGTCAATTTTTTTTCGTTTAGAAAGACCCTGCTGCGGAAAGAAAAGATATATTTTTCAGTATGGGCGTTAAGCATTTTTACAAGCCGTTTCTGAGG
>JBJESH010000298.1:0-8878 GCA_051882695.1 Oscillospiraceae bacterium
TCTCAGGCGCGCCCACGGGGCGCAAGCAGGAGTTTCGCCGCGTGCGCGCGGCGACTTAGGGGCGCTGCCCCTAAGAACCCTGCCACCTTTGAAAAGGTGGACGAAACTTTTTGAGCCGCTTCGCTGATTACTACGAAAAATGGTGCGCTAAGCTTTAATTTACCTTAATTCCTTCAACAAAAAATAACGCCGGATAAACATAAAGCCGTACATAAAGTACGGCTTTATTGCATAATTACTTTCTTCTCGACGGACTCCTGCGCTTGTTGTCAAGAACCTTTTTCAAATCGCCCATGCGCTCATCGGAGCTTTGCTTGAACTTGTTCAGCATATCCTCAAAAGCAGCCTCAGGCGTAAGAGGAGCCTTTTCCTGCTGCGGCTTGCTGTTATTGCCGCCGTCAAAACGCCTTCCGCCGTTTCCGCCGTTGTTTCCTCCGCGCTTAAAATCCTTCCTCGGAGGCGGATTGTCGGCAGCTTTTTTAATTGAAAGTGAGATCTTTCCGTCCTCGCCTACAGCAAGAACCTTTACCTTAACGACCTGACCCTCTGTAAGATGGTCTTTGATCTCGCTTACAAAAGTGTTTGCAACCTCGCTGATATGTACCATTCCGGTCGTACCGGGTTCAAGCTCGACAAATGCGCCGAATTTGGTTATTCCCGTAACCTTGCCCTCATAGATTTTTCCTACATCCAACTGCATAAAAAATTTTTTAATCCTCTCGTTTGATAATTATTTGACCCCTTGGGGTAAAATCCTAATTTCCGGCGGTATCGTAAAAACGGCGTTCGTTTGGATAAGCATAACCCAGCACCTCCACGGCATAACGCTCCATAAAAGTGCGCTCATCCTCTTCTGAAAGCATACTCTGATACTCCTCGTTCTCCTCCTCAAGCTGTTCCGCCTTTTCAACGAGAACGTCAAGCTCCTGCTTTTTCTCGGCGATCTCCGCCTGAGTAAGCACGATGGAAGTCAGACAGTACACCACGAAAACAAATCCCGTAACCGTGACCACAAGCTTCATCAAAGGGTTTGTCCGCTTCTTTTTTTTCGGAACGTAACCGTTGTTTTTATTCTTTTTATTATTGCGGACATCTGCCTCGTTCAACACGGTCACCTCCGAACATCCTGTTTCAGCATAGACGAACCCAATTTAGCTTTCTTATTATACACCAAATCAAATACTTTTTTCAAGAGTTTTTTCTTACTTCTCCGTTTATTTTTTCTATTTTCATAACTTCCCACAAAAACAGAACGGACTTTTTGACAATTTTTTCTTAGTAATTTTACAATGGGTTCAAAAGTAACGGAATATACTTTGCGTAAACCCCGATAAAAAGCGGTAACAATACGCCTTATAATGCCTGTAACCATATTTCCCAGCGTAAGAATATAAAGAACGAATCCCAGCAGCGAGCCGAAAAATACGAAAAAGCGAAGCTTTCCGCCGCACACTGCCGAAGTGTAGCAGAAAATGCAGAATCCGTAAAAAAGCCAGTAAATTATATCCTGTATAAGAACAGCACCCTGCTTTGCCGCCGGAGGAAAAACTATCCTGAATACACGGAAGCAGTCGTAAACTATGCCCAGCGCCGCCCCAAGCACCACAGACATAAGAAAAAAAGAGACCTGCTGTGAAACGGAAAAAAAAGATTCTATCTGCAAAAGCTCACCCCGTCAGCGAAAAATTTTACCCAGGAACGAAAGCGGAGAATGTCTGTCCGGGTCACCGTAGACAACACTTTTTATCTCTCCCTCAATGTTCATTTCGCCGCTTTCCACCGAAAGGTCGTTAACGTGCAGGTCTGTTCCGCAGACAGTAAGCTCTCCCATCGATGTGTATAGCAGCACAGTATTTTCATCAAAGCGGTCAACGTCCGTCACGCCCGAAACCGAAAGCCTGCTCCGACCCTCTAAAATAATGTTGTGTACGGGCATTTTTTTGTTTACATCATTCATAATCAGCACTCCTTTTTGATTATTGTATGCTTGTATACAAAAAAAAAGAACAGCCTGTTGACTTACTTGACTGACTGTGTTATACTTAATTAAAATCAAATAAAAAAACAAACTGCCACCGGGTAGAGAAGCGAAAGCATTCGTTACACATCGTTAGGTCTTTGAAGATGTGTAAGTGAGTGCTTGTTTTTGTTTTGGAGGAATTAATATGTTGTCTAAAAAGCTGAGAGCAATGCTTGATTACTTTACAAAAGGAGAACTTGCACTATGGCTCATATCGGCTGCCTTGATCGTTGTGTCCTTTTTGGTATTTGACAGAGAAAATTTTTTAACGCTTGCTGCTTCCTTGATAGGAGTGACTTCCCTGATCTTTTGCTCCAAAGGAAATCCTTTCGGACAATTCCTTATTGTAATATTCAGCATATTATACGGTATAATCTCGTATACATTTGCTTATTACGGAGAGATAGTAACATACTTGGGAATGACAGCTCCAATGGCTGTTTTAGCATTGATTTCCTGGATCAGAAATCCGTATGATGGCAACAAAGCCGAGGTAAAGGTAAACAGGCTGAAATTAAAGGAAATCATTTTTATGATACTTCTGACAGTAATTGTTACATTTGTATTTTATTACATTCTGGCATTTTTTCATACAGCCAATCTGATACCGAGCACCGTGTCTGTTACAACAAGCTTTATTGCGGCTTATCTGACTTTCAGAAGAAGCGCATTTTATGCAGTATTCTATGCTGCAAATGATATTGTACTCATTATCCTATGGATATTGGCGTCACTTTCCGATATATCATATTTGTCCGTTGTTATCTGTTTTACAGTATTCTTGGCAAATGATATTTATGGATTTATCAGCTGGTCGAAAATGCAGAAGCGTCAGGAAACAAAATCAGAACATTAATGCAATAATACTAATTCCTAATCTCCTTATGGACAACGTCTATAAGGAGATTAGCCTAAAAGACGTCAAGTCAAAACCTTTGGTTTTGACGGAATTAGTATTGAACGGCTTTCTTGCGGCTTCGCCGCCCCACCGCAAAGTGTTGGGATCAACCTATAGACTTTGTCTATAGAAATAGTATAAAACAACATAAAACGGGCTGTTGCAGGATAATTATCACTGTAACAGCCCGTTGTAAACTATCAATTCAATTCATATCCTACCGGGAGATAAACATTTACAAAATCATCACCCTCGGCAGTGTCAGCGGCATAAGCATATTCACTTCCGCCGAAAACGACAGTTCTGCGGAATTTTTCACAGCTGTCAATATGCCTTATCTCCAGCATATCGCCGTAAGGACTGACCGCATTGATTTTTTCCTTGCTGTCGGTATTGATATTGCCGCCCTTGATAATGGTTTTTCCGTTTTTCGAGCCGATCGAAGTTTCCGTCGAAGCCGCAATATGAAGCTTGTAAATACCTCCCGAAACGGTAACATCACCCGAACCGAAACCGTCTCCGATGCCGACGGCATTGTTTCCCTCGCAGGAAATTTTATATTCTCCGGAATTTGCGGAAATGCGTATCTTTCCGTCCACAGAACCGATGCCTACGGAATTTTTCGCATTTACCGTAAGCTCGTATTTTCCGCGGTTTATCGTAATGCTGCCCGAACCCTTTTCAAGAGTTCCCAAAGCGCAGCAGTTATCGCCGGAGCAAACAGCAGCAATGCTTGAACTGCATTCTATGTCTGCTTTTCCGCATTTTGAGCCTATCGCAACAACATTCTGACCGGCGCTGTCAATATCAATGCTGCACTTGTTCAGCTTTATCGGAACGCTGCCCGAAACAGCTCCGATGCCGGTTACGGAAATACCCTTCAGCTCAGCGGTAATAAGTCCTCCGACAATTTCAATCGAGGAATTTCCGCCGCCGACTCCGCCGCCCACAGCAACTATGTTTTCTGATTTTGAAGTAATGTTCAGACTTCCGTCAAGGTTAACGGTAAGTGCGCCGAAATCCTGTAAATGGTCGCCGCCGATGATCACTCCGCTGCTGCTGTTCATGTCAATGTTAAGCTGTCCTTCGCCGATAAGAGCAAATCTGCTGGATTCGGGTACTCTTATTCCCTCATAGCAGAAATAATTCTTTCCGTCAACATTAAGAGTAACGCTGCAGTTACGTCCGAGGGTAAGAACAGGAGCTTCCAGACCGAAAATATTGACATTTCTTACATTTATTTTTCCGCAGTAATTATCCATGCAGGAAATGCGCATATTTACCGACCGCACCGCACTGCCGAAAAGCGATACTTCTTCAGCTTCAATGATAACATCGGTGTATCCTTGAACAGCAAGAGCTGCAATATCAACAGGCTCGGAGGAAGCAAGCCTGTAGCTCTTCTTCGCATAACCGATATTTTTAAGGTTTATGTCAAGTATCTCATCCTTTATATTTGCAGGGATATCCAGCAGTATGACCGCATTCGGCTTGCTTGTGTAAAATCCTTGGATAAGGTCGATACCGAGCGTAATGACCGTTTCAAGCTCGCCTTTTGTTTCAACACCCTCGCTGAGAGTCTTTATGCCGTGTATCTTTGCAAAATTAATCATATTTTTAACAAGGTGCTGCTTCTGAATATCCGAGTCTATATCCCTGATAAGAGAGTGGTCTATCTTAATAAAATCAGGCTGAATGGAAAGCAGCGTAGATTCGTTTGCATAACCGCTTCCGTAATCGTCCAGAGCAATAAGCGAGCGTCTGCTGCCGTATCTGCTTCTGATAAGTCCGATACTTTCGGAGGTTATCTGCATTCCCTCGGTAATTTCGATTATAAGCTTGTCGAACACACCGTTGTATTTTTCAAATATATTTTCATAATCCTGATCGGGAATAAAGCAGTTTGGTATAGTGTTGACAAAAAGCCGCTTGTCACAGAAAAATTCCTGATTTTCCGAAAGGAATCCGATAGTATTTGAAAGCGTGAGGTATTCAATGCTTGGAAGCATTCCCTGTTCTTCGGCGATTTTAAGGGTCTCCAAAGGAGTAAGCCTTATCCCGTCGATCTCCTGCGGTCTCATAAGAGCTTCATACCCGAATATCTCTCCGGTATGAGCGTCAACCACCGGCTGGAAATAATAGTTGATGCGATTCTCTGCTATGATCGTGTTGAAGACCTGTATCTTTTTGAAATCAAATGCCCTCAGTACATAATTTGCACGGTCAAAGGCAACAGGCTCCGACGCCGCCGAGGTCTTAGCTTCAAATGCCGCATAATCGACAGATGCCATCATTGTGCCGGCGTCATGTTCATCTCCGCTGAAAAGAGCATATCCGCAGTAAACACGGGTGTATTCGCTGCTGTCCAAAGAGCCGAGCACCTCGGTAAGTCCGTTGAAAAGCTTACAGGCGTATTTTTTGCAGCCGTCTTCATATGCATCGGTAAGAAGCAGACAGAACTCATTTGTAGCAGTTCTTCCGGCAAAAGTGTTGTGAGGATTTTCAAAACGCTTTACGAAAGCGGCAGCCTTTCTTATGACCTTGTCTGCCGCAGACGAGCCCTTAAATGAAGATACCTTATCCACGCCGCTTATAAGCAGAGATATCATGCCGATATCTCCTCCGCCGTTTTCCGAAACAGAACGGACCTTTGCAATAAAAGCGTCGCGGCACAGCACTCCCGTTTCATTGTCGTAATATTTCAGAGTCTTGATAATGTTTTTGCATGAAACATATTCCGAAACATCGCGGACTATCGTGAATTCATAATCCTCATTTTCAAACGCATTTATCTTCAGCCAGCATTCATGCCTGAAAGCCATGTATATATCGGAGCCTGCGTCCGAAGGGTAAGATATCAGCTCGCACATAAGCTTTTTATAATCCACATCATCAAGAACGGCGCTTGCGGTTTCAATTCCGGTAAGCTCAGAAAAATTTGCAGGAAGATAAGCCGTCTCGGATTTTTTGTCATACTTTATCAAAGCGCAGCCGTCTGAATTTTCAAGTACAGTATCAACACCCCTGTCTCTCTTTTGGGTATCAGAGAAAATTTTTCTCAGAAGTACAAACATTCCAATAGCGTCTGCAGCGGCAATTGTAAAAGCAACGCTTTTTACCGACGGCAGAAAAACGGCGGCAGCAGCAGCGGCAAGCAAGACAGCTGTTCCTGCATAAGCGAGTCTGTTAAGTGATACTGTTCGTTTTTTATTGTCCTCCATATATATGAAAATGCCCCTCGATAGGGCATACCCTCCTCCCTGTGTGTTAAATCCGTATATTTAAAGCATAATTTATCATTTTATTAATATTTGGTTAATCCGATATTGTAATTATACAATATATTAATAAAAATATCAATAAGCTTTTTACATTTTTGTTATAATTAACAAAAAACCACCCGATTAGTATACATATAACAACGTCTCCGGTCATAATTAAATGATGGGGCGCTTCTTTATTTAAAAAAACTGTTGACAAATATATCGTCAGGCGATATAATATATATCGGCAGCTGATATATCGTCAGCCGAGTTAATTTAACCAAAAATAAAAATACAAGAGGAATCATTATGAATAAAAATACACCGATCCGCGAGCTTAAAGGCGTTGGAGAAAAACGCGCCAAGCTTTATGAAAAAATAGGTATAAAAACCGCAGGAGACCTGATTTTTCATTTTCCGAGACGTTATATAGATTATTCCGAGCCTGTGGCAGTTCCATATGCCGAGGTCGGTGCTCACGCCGTCATAAAAGCAATGGTCGTGAAGAAAAATTCCGCCGCCCGAATAAGAAAAGGACTCGTTCTTTATAAAATTTTTGCCGAGGACGAAGGCGGAGAAAGATTTACTGTAACTTTCTACAACAACCGCTTTGCTGCCGACGCGCTTCATGAGGGTGAGGAATATCTTTTCAGCGGCAAGATCTCGGGAAATCTTACCAGAAAGGAAATGAATTCCCCAACCGTTCTGAAAGCAGATGAAGAAAACCTGCTCCGTCCAGTTTATCCGCTGACCGAGGGACTTACCGCCGCAATGGTCACCACCAATGTTGCAGAGGTTCTGAAATGCGCCGATACAAGCTTTTTTGCGGATACGCTTCCGGACGAGATACGCATGGAGTACACCCTTTCCACGCTTGAATATGCGGTAAGAAGCATACATTTTCCAAAGGATGCCCACGCCGCAGAGCTTGCGAAAAAGCGGCTTGCCTTTGACGAACTTCTGAAATTACAGCTTGGAATGATAATGATAAAAAGCCGTACCCGTACCGAAAACGGCTGCAAAATGTCACCGAAAGGTGATGAGATGGAAGAATTTTACTCTTCACTGCCTTTTGAAATGACGGGAGCACAAAAACGTGCCGTAAGCGATATTATAAAGGATATGTGCGGCGGCTCTCCCATGAACAGACTTATTCAGGGCGATGTTGGCTCGGGAAAAACTGCCGTTGCCGCAGCAGCAGCACTTTTTGCCGCAAAAAACGGTTTCCAGACAGCGCTTATGGCTCCCACGGAAATATTAGCCCGTCAGCACTTTAAAACCCTTGCAGAAATGCTTGAACCGTTGGGAGTTGAGGTCTGCTGCATAACAGGCTCAATGACCAAAAAACAGCGTACCGAAGCCGCTGAAAGGCTTTCCGACGGGACTTGCTCCGTTGCGGTAGGAACTCATGCGCTTATTTCCGACAGCACCGAATTTGAAAATCTCGGTCTGGTAATAACCGACGAGCAGCACCGTTTCGGTGTAAATCAGCGTGCGACCCTTGCTGAAAAGGGGCATGATCCCCATAAGCTTGTTATGTCGGCAACACCTATTCCCCGTACCCTTGCGCTGATAATTTACGGCGACCTGGATATTTCGGTACTGAACGAGCTTCCCAAGGGACGGCAGAAAATCGAGACCTTTGCGGTCACATCAAAGCTTCGTGAACGTGCTCTCGGATTTGTGAAAAAGCAGCTTGACGAGGGCAGGCAGGCGTATATCGTCTGCCCCATGATAGAGGAAAACGAAAACGAGCTTGCGGCAGCAAAAGGATATGCCGACAGTCTGAAAAAGACTGTTCTTGCGGAGTACAGAACAGGACTTCTCCACGGCAAAATGCCTGCTGCCGAAAAGGACAGTGTAATGGCGGCTTTCAAGGCTCACGAGCTGGATCTGCTTGTAGCAACAACTGTTGTAGAGGTAGGTGTAGACGTACCAAACGCAACTATAATGGTAATAGAAAACGCTGACCGCTTCGGGCTTTCTCAACTGCATCAGCTGAGAGGACGCGTGGGCAGAGGTCAATACAAAAGCTACTGCGTGCTTATTGCCGGAACGGTCACGGACGAGTCCAGACAGCGGCTTGAGATAATGACAAAGACCTCCGACGGCTTTGAGATATCGGAATACGACCTGAAAATGCGCGGCGCAGGCGATTTCTTCGGCAACCGTCAGCACGGTCTGCCGGACCTGAAGATTGCCGATATTGCCGCCGACAGAGAGCTTCTTGCGGACTGTCAGAAAGCAGCAAAAACGCTTATTGAAAAGAGTCCCGACCTGTCGGAGTACCCCGAGCTGAAAGCGGAGGTAGAGGAGCTTTTTACACGGAATGACAATGCTGCGGAAGCGTTATAATAATTCGGAATCAGGAATTCGGAATGCGGAATTAAAACAAAAGCAGTCTTCCGTTTGTGAGTTTTTCGTGAAACATTAAGGCACAGCCGGTCGAGCTGAGCCCAGCTCGTGAGGTTCTCAGGAGCAAAGTCCCTGAGTCGGCGAAATTCCTGCTTGCGTCCGCAGACGCGCCTGAGAAGCGCATCTAAATGGTGAAATTTGAGGCGGTAAGCCTCAAAAGAGGGAATTTCTGCAAGAGAGAAATTTCCTGACAACAACGAATCTTAGTTTTTTATAGTTGTTGAAAAGAAGCAATAAATATGAATTGTCAAAAAAATTGCAGGAAGGCGTCGCTACTTTTTG